>NZ_JBKFAQ010000019.1:0-58402 GCF_053345735.1 Bacillus sp. D48C | reverse complement strand
TACCGAACACGGAAGTTAAGCTCTCTAGCGCCGATGGTAGTTGGGACCTTGTCCCTGTGAGAGTAGGACGTCGCCAAGCAACTAAAACACGAGTCAAATGACTCGTGTTTTTTCGTGTTTTATTTTATAATCCATAGTAATAAAAAATGTGTTTAAAGTATTCATATTTTGTTTAAATACAGGGGAATGTGGCTAGGATAGTGAATAAGCAAAAGAGTTGCAAATTTTATTAATACGTATATAATTAAAGTCAAAGATAGTCAAAGTCAATAAAGGTGGCGGATAAATGAGAAATATATCTGATATCATTGAGCAATATCTAAAGCAAGTTATTGACTTAAGTAATAATAATGTGATTGAAATCAAGAGAAATGAGATTGCGGATCGATTCGAGTGCGTACCATCTCAAATCAATTATGTAATCAATACCCGTTTTACGTTAGAAAGAGGATTTGTAGTAGAAAGTAAACGTGGTGGAGGAGGTTACATTCGCATTATAAAAGTCAAACTGCATGACGATATAGATATTATTGATCAAATGCTTCATATGATTGATCATAGCGTTGCGCAAGGGAATGCAGAAAGTATGATTATACGTTTAATAGAAGAGGGAATTATAACAAATCGTGAAGCGAAACTGATGTTAAGCGTAATAGATCGTTCTGTATTATCAATGGATGTTCCTTCTCGAGATGAACTTAGGGCTCGAATATTATGCGCAATGTTAAGAACACTGAAATATAAATAAATATAACTTTTGTAAAAGATTGATAACTAAGATAAAGCAGTTAAATATTGTAGAAGTTTTGAAAAAGAACATGCACTTTTATTTAAACGGATTCAGGAAAGCGAACAATCTAGTAATGTATGAAAAGTACCATGAGATAGAGCGTTCCTGTTGTAAAGGTGGGGATAGTGATGACTTGTCAAAACTGTAATATAAGACCAGCAACTTTACATTATACAAAAGTAATTAACGAGAAGAAGGCGGAAGTTCATCTTTGTGAGCAATGTGCAGAGCAAAGTGGCTATACGTCTTTCTTTCCATCATCGCAGTCTAACTTTTCATTTCATGATTTATTTGCTGGTTTATTACACGGTGAATCAACAATGTTTGAAGAAGGAAAAAATGGATTTTCAAATGCAGATATAGTAAGATGTCCAGATTGTAAGATGACATATGAACAATTTACAAAAGTCGGACGTTTTGGCTGTTATTCTTGTTACGATACATTTAAGGAGCATTTAAAGCCATTATTAAAACGCCTTCACGGTGGGCATACAGAACATTGTGGGAAAATTCCGGAACGTATAGAAGGAAATATCCACTTAAAGAAAGAATTAGATGAACTAAAACTTATTCTGAAACAATACGTACAGAAAGAGGAATTTGAGAAAGCTGCAGAAGTAAGAGATAAGATCCGAGGTCTTGAAATACAGCTTAGTGAGCATAGAGAGGGGGAATAGTTCTATGTCACTGGACAAAATTATGAACGAAGCAATTAGTCCATGGATGAAGGGGGATGGCCCTGATTCTGATATTGTTTTAAGTAGTCGAATTCGTTTGGCTCGTAACTTTAAACAATATCAATTTTCCACTATGCAAAACGAAGAAGAAGCTAAACAGATTCATGAATTATTCAAAAAGAAATTCATAAATAAAGCAGTAGGGTCTTTTGGGGAGTTTGGACTATTAAAGATGAATGAATTAACCCCTCTTCAAAGGAGAGTTTTAGTCGAAAAGCATTTAATTAGTCCAAATCTTGCAGGGACAGAATATGGAGCATGTCTACTATCAGAAAGTGAACATATTAGTGTTATGCTTAATGAAGAAGACCATATTCGGATTCAGTGCCTATTTTCAGGATTACAGTTATCAGAGGCACTTCAAAGTGCCAATCAAATAGATAATTGGATTGAGAAAGAAGTTGAATACGCTTTTGATGAATCACTTGGATATATTACGAGTTGTCCTACTAATGTTGGCACAGGGTTAAGAGCTTCTGTGATGATACATTTACCGGGACTGGTTTTAACAAAAAGAATTAGCCGTATTATACAAGTAATTCAAAAATTAGGGTTAGTAGTAAGAGGAATATACGGTGAAGGTAGCGAAGCGTTAGGTAATATATTTCAAGTTTCAAATCAAATGACGCTAGGAAAGTCTGAAGAAGATATTATTGCAGATTTAAAGAGTGTCATTCAACAAATTATACAGCAAGAAAAAATGGCTAGAGAATTAATTGTACAAAATTCAAGTATTGAACTTGAAGATAAGGTTTATCGTTCTTACGGCATACTAGCAAACAGTCGTTTAATTCAATCTGCAGAAGCAGCCAATTGCTTATCAGATGTACGACTTGGTATTGATCTAGGATATATAAAAGGTATATCGAGAAATATTTTGACTGAGCTAATGGTTCTTACGCAACCAGGTATTTTACAACAATACGCAGGTGGACCTTTAGGGCCAGAAGAAAGAGATTATCGAAGAGCAACCTTAATCCGTGAGCGATTACGTATTGAAAAAAACTAAGCGCAAGTAGGAGGCGATTTCTATGATGTTTGGAAGATTTACAGAAAGAGCACAGAAAGTGTTAGCTTTATCTCAAGAGGAAGCAATTCGTATTGGGCATAATAATATTGGAACAGAACATATTTTACTTGGGCTTGTACGCGAAGGTGAAGGAATTGCAGCAAAAGCATTAATTGCTCTTGGATTAAGTCCAGAGAAAGTTCAAAAAGAAGTAGAAGCGTTAATTGGGCGAGGAACAGAAGCTTCTCAAACTGTACATTATACACCTCGTGCTAAAAAGGTTATTGAATTATCTATGGATGAAGCGCGTAAGCTAGGCCATTCTTACGTTGGAACAGAACACATTTTACTCGGTTTAATCCGTGAAGGTGAAGGTGTAGCCGCACGTGTTTTAAATAATTTAGGTGTAAGTCTAAATAAAGCAAGACAACAAGTGTTACAACTTCTTGGAAGTAATGAAGCTAGTTCAGGTCATCAAGGTGGTTCAGCAACAAATGCAAATACACCGACACTGGACAGTTTAGCAAGGGACTTAACAGTTGTTGCACGTGAAAATCGCTTAGACCCTGTTATTGGACGCGGTAAAGAAATTCAACGTGTAATTGAGGTATTAAGCCGTAGAACGAAAAATAACCCAGTATTAATTGGTGAGCCTGGTGTAGGTAAAACGGCAATTGCAGAAGGATTAGCACAGCAAATTGTAAATAATGAAGTTCCTGAAACTTTAAGAGATAAGCGTGTTATGACACTAGATATGGGTACAGTGGTAGCTGGAACAAAATATCGCGGTGAATTTGAAGATCGTTTAAAGAAAGTGATGGATGAAATTCGCCAAGCAGGCAATATTATTCTATTTATTGATGAGCTTCATACATTAATTGGTGCAGGTGGAGCAGAAGGTGCAATCGATGCATCGAATATTTTAAAACCATCTTTAGCACGAGGAGAGCTACAATGTATTGGGGCAACAACTTTAGATGAGTATCGTAAATATATTGAAAAAGACGCGGCTTTAGAAAGACGTTTTCAACCAATTCATGTTGATGAGCCAAGTTTAGAAGAATCGATTCAAATCTTGAAAGGTTTACGTGATCGTTATGAGGCGCATCACCGTGTATCTATTACAGATGACGCTATTGATGCAGCTGTAAAACTTTCAGATCGTTATATTACAGATCGCTTTTTACCGGATAAAGCAATTGATTTAATTGATGAAGCTGCTTCAAAAGTTCGCTTACGTTCTTATACAACACCACCAAACTTAAAAGAGCTTGAAGTGAAGCTTGAGGAGATTCGAAAAGAAAAAGATGCAGCTGTACAAAGTCAAGAATTTGAAAAGGCTGCATCCTTACGTGATATGGAGCAACGCTTACGTGAGAAGTTAGAAGATACAAAACGTCAATGGAAAGAGCAACAAGGAAAAGAAAATTCAGAGGTTACGGTAGAAGATATTGCAAATGTCGTTTCTACATGGACGCGTATCCCAGTTTCTAAACTTGCACAAACAGAGACTGATAAATTATTAAATTTAGAATCCATTCTTCATGATCGTTTGATTGGTCAAGATGAAGCAGTAGTAGCAGTAGCAAAAGCTGTTCGTCGTGCAAGAGCAGGATTAAAAGATCCGAAGCGCCCGATTGGTTCATTTATTTTCTTAGGACCAACAGGTGTAGGTAAAACAGAACTTGCAAGAGCACTAGCAGAATCTATGTTCGGTGATGAAGATGCAATGATTCGCATCGATATGTCAGAGTATATGGAGAAGCATTCTACTTCCCGTTTAGTTGGTTCTCCTCCAGGATATGTTGGATATGAAGAAGGTGGACAATTAACAGAGAAAGTTCGTCGCAAGCCATATTCAGTTGTATTATTAGATGAGGTAGAGAAAGCTCATCCGGATGTATTTAATATTCTACTACAAGTATTAGAAGATGGTCGTTTAACAGATTCTAAAGGACGTACAGTTGATTTCCGTAATACAATTGTTATTATGACGTCTAACGTTGGTGCCGAGGCGTTAAAACGTAACAAACATCTTGGATTTAATGTCCAAGATGAAAGCCGTGATTATTCGGATATGAAAGGTAAAGTAATGGATGAGTTGAAAAAGGCATTTCGTCCAGAATTCTTAAACCGTATTGATGAAATTATCGTATTCCATATGCTTGAGAAAAAACATATTCAAGAGATTGTAACTCTTATGGTAAATCAGTTAGTAAATCGCTTAAAAGAACAAGAAATCGAATTGCACTTAACGGAAGGGGCAATTTCAGCTATTGCAGATAAAGGATTTGATCGTGAGTATGGCGCTCGTCCACTTCGCAGAGCAATTCAGAAACATGTAGAAGATAGACTATCAGAAGAACTTTTAAAAGGTGCTATTGAGAAAGGACAAAAAGTTATCTTTGATGTAGAAGGAGAATCATTTGTCATTCATAGTGCGGAAAAGGTAAAATAAGTATAGACAAACAAAGAGGGCTACGCGATAGCCCTCTTTCTTGTACGAGAAGGATAAACGTTTATAGACGAAAGTGAAGTGAACTATAAAAAGGTATGGCTAAAAAGAAAACGAAATTTATATGTCAAGAATGTGGTTATCAGTCACCAAAATATATGGGTAAATGTCCTGGATGTGGTCAATGGAATACACTTGTTGAAGAAATGGAGCCAGTTGTATCATCTAGGCGCCTTAATTACGCGAATGCAATTCAAACGGAAGTAACAAAACCAAGACGTCTTACCGAAGTAGAAACAAAGTCTGAGGCACGTATTGAAACGGAATTTCAAGAGTTTAATCGTGTGCTTGGTGGTGGAATTGTAGATGGGTCCTTAGTGCTTATTGGTGGAGACCCTGGGATTGGAAAATCAACATTACTATTACAGATTTCATCACAATTAGCAGATTCTTCATATGATGTATTATACATATCGGGTGAGGAGTCGGCAAAGCAGATTAAACTTCGTGCAGATCGTTTGCATGTAAAGGGTAGCAATCTATTTGTTGTAGCAGAGACAGACCTGCAGCGTATTGCAGCACATATTGAAGAGATGAATCCAGCTTTTGTTGTTATTGATTCTATTCAAACGATACATTTACCTGAAGTGACGTCAGCACCAGGAAGTGTGGCACAAGTACGTGAATGTACAGCGGAATTAATGAAACTTGCAAAAACAAAAGGAATCCCTATTTTCATTGTCGGGCATGTGACAAAAGAAGGAGCAATTGCAGGACCTCGTATGTTAGAACATATGGTCGATGCAGTTCTTTACTTTGAAGGAGATCGACACCATACGTATCGTATTTTACGGGCTGTGAAGAACCGTTTTGGTTCCACGAATGAAATGGGTATCTTTGAAATGAAAGAGCTTGGTCTTGCGGAAGTTTTAAATCCTTCTGAAATCTTCCTTGAGGAAAGGCCGGTTGGTGTTGCAGGATCAACAGTAGTTGCTTCAATGGAAGGAACAAGACCGGTTTTAGTAGAAATACAAGCATTAATCTCCCCTACTAGTTTTGGAAATCCTCGAAGAATGGCGACGGG
The DNA here is from genome assembly GCF_053345735.1 of Bacillus sp. D48C. NCBI lineage: Bacteria > Bacillati > Bacillota > Bacilli > Caryophanales > Bacillaceae > Bacillus > Bacillus sp. D48C. Next base: position 52,327 of record NZ_JBKFAQ010000019.1, on the reverse strand, counting down.
AATTGATCATAACCGTGTTTCGCTTATTATGGCAGTATTAGAAAAAAGAACAGGTTTACTATTGCAAAATCAAGATGCATATTTAAAAGTAGCTGGTGGTTTGAAATTAGACGAACCGGCAATTGATTTAGCAGTGGCTTTAAGTATAGCCTCAAGTTTTAGGGATAAATCTACGGCACCAACTGATGCAGTAATAGGAGAAGTAGGATTAACTGGAGAAATAAGAAGAGTATCAAGAATCGAACAACGTGTACAAGAAGCGGCTAAATTAGGATTTCAACGTGTTATTATTCCTAGAAAAAACTTAGGAGGATGGACAATTCCGGATGGGATTGAGGTTGTAGGTGTTTCTAATTTAGGAGAAGCGCTTCGTTTGACATTAGGAGGCTAGGCTATGGAAGAAAATAAGCAACGTGTCAAAAGTATGATTAATATTTTACAGCTCGTGGCCCCAGGAACACCACTGCGTGAAGGGATAGATAATGTACTTCGCGCACAAACAGGGGGGCTAATTGTTCTTGGATATAATGAGCAGATTAAAAGTATTGTGGATGGTGGTTTTCACATTAATTGTGCATTCTCTCCTGCTAGTTTATATGAATTAGCAAAAATGGACGGGGCACTTATTTTAAATGAAACGGGAAGTAAAATTTTAATAGCGAATGCACAGTTAGTTCCAGAGGCATCTATTGATTCTATTGAAACAGGTATGCGTCACCGAACAGCAGAACGTGTAGCGAAGCAGACGGGCAGCCTTGTTGTGGCCATTTCACAAAGACGTAACGTAATTACGCTATATCAAGGGAACTTACGTTATACACTAAAAGATATAGGGGTTATTTTAACAAAAGCAAATCAAGCTATTCAAACGTTAGAAAAATATAAGGCTGTATGGAATGATGGTATTACGAATTTGGGCATTCTAGAATTTGAAGAGGTCGTTACAATGTCTGAGGTAGTTCACGTTTTACATAGTGTTGAAATGGTACTGCGTATTAAAAATGAAATATTGAGCTATATTCATGAGCTCGGAACAGAAGGTAGGTTAATTCGTTTACAGCTTACAGAATTGCTAGCTGATTTAGAAGCAGAGGCAGCATTGTTAATTAAAGATTATCACCAGGAGAAAACACAAGACCATCATCAAATTTTGAAAAAGTTACAGGACCTTGCAAATACACAACTTTTAGAGGATAGTGATTTAGTTAAATTACTTGGCTATCCAGGGCAAACTAGTTTAGAAGAAAGTGTGACGCCAAGGGGATATCGAATTACAAGCAAAATCTCTCGTGTTCCGCCACTTATCATTGAAAATTTAATTAATCGATTCAAAACGTTGCAAGGAGTTTGTCGCGCGACGATTCATGAATTGGATGATGTGGAAGGAATTGGGGAAGTAAGGGCGAAGAAAATACGAGAAGGCCTAAAAAGAATTCAAGAGCATCTCTATATGAGTAGACACAATTAAGAATATTACATTGATTCCATAATATAACGACACTAGAACATTTTTGGTATATGATATGATATATTGGTAAATAAAACTATTTATAAAAAAAACACGTCCGCTTTTGCATTCGGCGTTTTGATTAGCGAAACAATGGTTAATAATGAGTAGGAGGTGGTTGGATGTTAAAACGGATCGTACAGCTCTTCTTTCTAGTAATCGGGGGAGCGTTAGGGATTTACTTAATCCCAAAAGTTATTAATGTATTAGACATCGGTGCTGTTCCTTTATTGGAAGGATCGTATGTTCGTGCGATTATTGGTGCAATTATTTTATTTTTAACAACATTTTGGCTTGTAGATTATATTGTTCAACTTATTAAGCATATTGAAGAGGCTCTTGTAAAGGCGCCTGTAGCAGATGTTTTATTTGGTACATTAGGATTGATCTCTGGTCTTATTGTTGCATATTTAATTTTAATACCGATTCGTGAATTTACAATTCCGGTTATTAGTACGGTGTTGCAAGTGTTCTTCACTCTTTTACTTGGATATTTAGGATTCCAAGTAGGATTTAAAAAGAGGAATGAATTGCTAGGATTATTTACATTACCCCAACGCGGAGGTAAGAAGAAAAATAATAGCGAGAACGAAGAGGTAGAAGCAGAAAAATCTACGACTCATTGGAAAATTCTCGATACGAGTGTAATTATCGATGGACGTATTGCTGATATTTGCCAAACGAAGTTTTTGGAAGGAACAATTGTGATTCCACAATTCGTATTAGAAGAGCTTCAGCATATTGCCGATTCTTCCGATGCTTTAAAGCGTAATCGTGGTCGCAGAGGACTAGACATTTTAAATCGTATTCAAAAAGAGATGCCGATTCCGGTAGAAATTTATGAAGGCGATTTCGAGGATATCCAAGAGGTGGATAGCAAACTTGTAAAGTTAGCAAAAATCACCGGTGGAACTGTAGTAACGAATGATTTCAACTTAAATAAAGTTTCTGAATTACAAGGAGTAACGGTGTTAAACATTAATGATTTAGCTAATGCAATTAAACCAGTTGTACTCCCTGGCGAAGAATTAAATGTTTATGTTGTGAAAGATGGTAAAGAGCAAAACCAAGGTGTTGCGTACTTAGATGATGGTACGATGATTGTAGTAGAAGATGGTAGAGAGTATGTAGGTTCGCAACTTAATGTACTGGTTACTAGCGTATTACAAACATCGGCTGGTCGTATGATTTTCGCAAAACGTAAATTATTAGAAAAAGCATTATAGGTAGAGGATTATTAATATGTATACATTAATTATTCCGGCAGCCGGCCAAGGAAAGCGGATGGGTGCTGGCAAAAATAAGTTGTTCTTACTTATAAACGAAGTACCGATTATCGTTCATACATTACGTGCTTTTGAAAGAGATAAAGAGTGCAAAAGTATTGTTATGGCAATTAACGAAGAGGAACGCCCGTATTTTGAGGAATTAATGCAGAAGTATCCGATTGAAAAACAGGTACAATTTATTCAGGGTGGAGCCGAAAGACAAGATAGTGTATATAACGCGATTCAGCATGCGAGTGATGTTGAATACGTTCTTGTACATGACGGAGCGCGCCCATTCGTAACGAATAAAGTGATTCAAGACGTATTAACAGCAGCAGAAAAATATGGAGCTTCCATTTGTGCAGTGCCAGTAAAGGATACAGTTAAGAAAGTAGAGCAAGGTGTTGTTGTCGAAACGGTAGAACGATCTCAGCTTAAGGCTGTACAAACACCGCAAGGGTTCTCTGTTTCTCTTTTGTTAGAAGCTCATAGAAGTGCAAAACAGAGTTGTTTTCTTGGTACAGATGATGCAAGTCTCGTGGAACGTATTGGTAAGCAAGTAGGTGTAGTAGAGGGGAGTTACTATAATATTAAAGTGACGACTCCAGAGGATTTACTAATTGCTGAAAGTTTCCTTCATGTTCAGAAAAAATAGCCGTGATGGTGTATAACAAAGGAAAGCTCGGCAATGGCCGGGCTTTTCTTTGTAGGGATATCAATATAATATAGAGTCATAAAGCTCAGTGGTTTAGCTCAAGGAGGATGTAAAGAATGTTTCGAATTGGACAAGGTTTTGATGTGCATGAATTTGCGGAAGGTAGACCGTTAATTATTGGCGGAATTACAATTCCACACGAGAAAGGATTAATCGGTCATTCAGATGCAGATGTATTGTTACATACGATTGCTGATGCATGTTTAGGTGCCATTGCAGCAGGAGATATTGGAAAGCATTTTCCTGATACAGACCCAGCTTTTAAAGATGCAGATTCAGCTGTATTGTTACAAAAAGTTTGGGAATTTGTGCGTGAACAAGGTTACGAGTTAGGGAACTTAGATTGTACAATTATTGCTCAAAAGCCAAAAATGGCACCGCATATTGAAAGTATGCGTAAACGTATTAGTGAACTGTTAGAAACGTCTATAGATAACATTAATGTAAAGGCAACAACAACAGAGAAATTAGGATTTACAGGTAGAGAAGAAGGAATTGCTTCTCAAGCAGTGGTATTATTACAGAAAAAATAATGGTTTTTAATTCGTAAGATGGATAATCACATTTTTTTGTTGTACAATTATAGAATGTGTAGACATTAAGAATGGAAGGTGTACCAATTATGGAAAAGCAAGTGAGAGTGCGCTATGCGCCAAGTCCAACAGGACACTTACATATCGGAAATGCGCGTACGGCATTATTTAATTATTTATTTGCTCGTCATTTAGATGGCAAGTTTATTATTCGTATTGAAGATACTGATGTAAAACGTAACGTGGCTGGTGGAGAAGAAAGCCAATTAAAATACTTGAAATGGCTCGGTATGGACTGGGATGAAGGTGTTGATGTTGGTGGTGAATTTGGACCATATCGTCAAACAGAGCGTTTAGATATTTATAAAAAATTATATCTAGATTTATTAGAGCGTGGTTTAGCTTACAAATGTTATATGACAGAAGAAGAGCTAGAAGCAGAGCGTGAAGGACAAATTTCTCGTGGTGAAACACCTCGTTATGCAGGTAACCACCGTGATTTAACTGAAGAACAAATGAAAGAATTTGAAGCTGAGGGACGTATTCCAAGTATTCGTTTCCGTGTACCAGCTGATCGTGATTACACATTTAAAGATATCGTAAAAGGTGAAGTAGCATTCCATTCAAATGATTTCGGTGATTTCGTTATCGTGAAAAAAGATGGAATTCCAACTTATAACTTTGCGGTAGCAGTAGATGATCACTTAATGGAAATTACACATGTACTTCGTGGTGATGACCATATTTCAAATACGCCAAAACAAATGATGATTTATGAAGCTTTCGGTTGGGATATCCCGCAATTTGGCCATATGACTTTAATTGTAAATGAAAGCCGTAAAAAATTAAGTAAGCGTGATGAATCTATTATTCAATTTATTGAGCAATATAAAGAGCTTGGATATCTTCCAGAAGCAATCTTTAACTTTATTGCACTACTAGGTTGGTCGCCGGTAGGAGAAGAAGAAATCTTCTCTCAAGAAGAGTTTATCAAAATGTTCGATGCAGCTCGTTTATCAAAATCACCTGCATTATTTGATTCTCAAAAATTAAAATGGATGAACAACCAATATATGAAAAAGCAAGATTTAGATACGGTGGTAGAATTAAGCTTACCGCATCTAGTGAAAGCTGGACGTATAGGTGAAACTTTAAGTGAACAAGAGCAAGCTTGGATTCGTGATGTAATTGCGTTATATCATGAACAAATGAGTTTTGGAGCTGAAATTGTAGAGCTTTCTGAAATGTTCTTCAAAGATCATGTTGATCATGAAGAAGAAGGACAAGAAGTATTAAAAGGTGAACAAGTACCAGAAGTACTTCGTGCATTTGCTGGTCAAGTAGAAGCACTAGAGGCGATGGAACCAGCAGCAATTAAGGCGGCTATTAAAGCAGTTCAAAAGGAAACAGGTCATAAAGGTAAAAACTTATTTATGCCAATCCGTGTTGCAACTACTGGTCAAACACATGGCCCAGAGCTTCCTAATGCTATTGCACTTCTTGGAAAAGAAAAAGTTTTAAATCGTCTTCAAAAAGTAATTGGTTAACATTTTCTAGGTTTAGAAATATAATAAGTATACTTAAAACCTAATAAGGAAAAGCGACGAGAAGGAGAAGTAGAAAATCAGGCTTTTTACAGAGAGAACCACCTTTAGGCTGGAAGTGGTTTATAAGCGGGTTTTTGAAATGCCCCTTCGAGTCTTCTGCTGAACAGCAAAATGTTTTGTGAAACATCTTAAGGCGTTAAAGTAAGCAGAAGCGGTGTACACCGTTATCAGAGATGAGTTTGAGGCTTTTTTAGCCTAAACAGAGTGGAACCGCGCTTAAAAGGCGTCTCTGTCAATATGACAGAGGCGTCTTTTTTTATACCGTAAAACTGGGTATGAGTATAAATTTTATCTACGTGTATAAAGATTTAGGGAGATAAGTAGGGAGTTAGTTCACTCGAAAAAGCAGCCCATAAAGGGGAGGGAACATCGATGTTTAAGAGGCTTCGGGAAGATATTGAAGTCGTTTTTGAACAGGATCCAGCGGCAAGAGGTTATTTCGAAGTCATTTTAACTTACTCTGGATTACATGCAGTTTGGGCTCATCGAATTGCACATGCTTTTTATAAAAGGGATTTTTTCTTTCTTGCACGTTTTGTTTCACAAGTTAGTCGTTTTTTTACTGGCATTGAGATTCATCCAGGAGCAACTATTGGTCGACGCTTTTTCATAGACCATGGAATGGGAGTTGTAATTGGAGAAACTTGTGAAATTGGTGATAATGTAACAATTTATCAAGGGGTTACATTAGGTGGTACAGGAAAAGAAAAAGGCAAGAGGCATCCAACAATTCAGGATAATGTATTAATTGCGACGGGTGCTAAAGTCCTTGGTTCTATTACTGTGGGAGAGAATTCTAAAATCGGGGCAGGGTCTGTCGTATTAAAAGAAGTTCCTGCACATTCTACAGTTGTAGGTATACCTGGCCGAGTCGTTATTCAAAATGGAGTAAAGATTGGTCAAGAATTAAATCACTCTGACCTTCCGGATCCAATTTTTGACAAATTAAAGGCTATGGAAGTAGAACTTGATAAATTGAAGAAACAACTGGAAGTAAAGGTAGAAAGGAAGGATAAAAATGACTATTCACATTTATAATACGTTAACACGTCAAAAAGAAGAGTTTGTTCCATTAGAAGAAAATAAGGTAAAGATGTATGTATGCGGACCTACAGTCTATAACTACATTCATATTGGCAATGCAAGACCTCCTATGGTATTCGATACAGTACGTCGCTATCTAGAATATAAAGGGTACGATGTGCAATACGTATCGAACTTTACGGACGTAGATGATAAATTAATTAAAGCGGCAAATGAATTAGGTGAAGATGTACCGACAATTGCTGATCGTTTTGTTGAAGCGTACTTTGAAGATGTAACAGCGCTAGGTTGCAAACACGCAACAGTCCATCCTCGTGTAACAGAAAATATGGATATCATTATTGAATTTATTCAAGAACTTGTGAATAAAGGGTATGCATACGAATCAGAGGGTGATGTGTACTTTAAAACGAAGGAATTCGAAGGTTACGGTAAATTATCACATCAACCAATCGCAGATTTACGTCACGGTGCTCGTATTGAGGTAGGGGAAAAGAAACAAGACCCTCTTGATTTTGCTTTATGGAAAGCTGCGAAAGAAGGAGAAATCTTCTGGGAAAGCCCTTGGGGGCAAGGGCGTCCAGGGTGGCATATTGAATGCTCAGCAATGGCACGTAAGTACTTAGGGGATACAATTGACATTCATGCTGGTGGTCAAGACTTGGCGTTCCCGCATCATGAAAATGAAATTGCGCAGTCGGAAGCATTGACTGGAAAAACGTTTGCACGTTACTGGATGCATAATGGATATATTAATATTAACAATGAGAAGATGTCTAAATCGCTTGGTAACTTTATTTTAGTTCACGATATTATTAAGCAATACGACCCACAGTTAATTAGATTCTTTATGTTATCAGTACACTATCGTCATCCGATTAACTTTAGTGAAGAGTTATTACAAAGTACGAATAATGGGCTGGAAAGAATTAAAACAGCTTATGGAAACTTAAAGCATCGTATGGAAAGCAGTACGGATTTAACAGACCATAATGAGAAATGGTTAGTTGAAATAGAGAAATTCCAGACTGCATTTGAAGAGGCAATGAATGATGACTTTAACACTGCGAATGCAATTACCGAATTATACAATGTAGCCAATCATGCAAATCAATATTTACTTGAAGAGCATACATCTAAAGTTGTGATCGAAGCATACGTAAAACAATTGGAAACGTTATTTGATATTTTAGGATTAGAATTAACGCAAGAAGAATTGCTGGATGAAGAAATTGAAGAACTTATCCAAAAGCGCATTGAGGCTCGTAAAAATCGCGATTTCGCATTGTCTGATCAAATTCGTGACGATTTAAAAGGACGTAATATTATTTTAGAAGATACCGCTCAAGGTACAAGATGGAAAAGAGGATAAGGATGATTGATGCAAAGCAATTAAACAGCTTGGCGTTAGCGTATATGGGTGATGCGGTATATGAACAATATATCCGCTATCACCTCCTTCAAAAAGGAAAGGTTCGCCCTAATCAATTACATCGCTTAGGGACGAGCTTTGTTTCAGCAAAAGCACAGGCGAAAGTTGTTTATCATTTATTAGAGACGTCGTTTTTGACAGAGGAAGAAGAGGTGGTATTAAGAAGAGGACGTAATGCAAATTCAGGTACGGTTCCGAAAAATACGGATGTACAAACATATCGACATAGTACAGCCTTTGAAGCGCTAATTGGTTATCATCATTTATTAAATAACCGTGAAAGATTAGACGAAATTGTATATAAGGCAATTGCAGTTTTAGAAGAAAAGGAAGGGGGCACATCATCATGAGTAGTGAATATATTATCGGACGTAACCCTGTAATTGAAGCGTTACGATCAGGGAGAGATATTAATAAAATTTGGATCGCAGAAGGTGCTGCCAAAGGACAAGTGCAGATTGTACTAGCGTTAGCGAAAGAAAATAAGGTTATTTTACAACATGCACCAAAGAAAAAGTTAGATCAATTAGTTGAGGGTAATCATCAAGGTGTAATCGCTCAAGTAGCTGCATATCAGTATGCGGAGTTAGAAGATTTATTCAAAGTGGCAGAAAAACGTAATGAAGATCCATTCTTCTTAATTTTAGATGAGATTGAAGATCCGCATAACTTAGGTTCTATTATGCGTACTGCTGATGCGACAGGAGCTCATGGGATTATTATTCCAAAGAGAAGGGCTGTGGGGCTTACAGCGTCAGTTGCGAAAGCATCAACAGGAGCAATTGAATACATTCCTGTTGCACGCGTAACGAACTTATCCCGTACAATTGATGAATTAAAAGAACGTGGACTTTGGATTGCTGGTACAGATGCCAAAGGAAAAACGGATTATCGTAATTTAGATGGTAAAATGCCGATTGGGTTAGTAATTGGTAGTGAAGGAAAAGGTATGAGCCGTATTATTGGTGAAAAGTGTGATTTCCTAATCACTCTACCGATGGTTGGTAAAGTTACATCCTTAAATGCTTCCGTAGCCGCAAGTTTGTTAATGTATGAGGTATATCGTAAACGTCACGAAATTGGTAAATAAAAGATGAACGATATTTTAATCGTTGACGGTTACAACATTATCGGAGCTTGGGGAGATTTGAAGAAACTGCGGGATGTAGATTTACAATCATCAAGAGATGCACTTATTGATAAGATGGCGGATTATCAAGGTTATACAGGCACAAAAGTGATGATAGTCTTTGATGCCTATACAGTACATGGTATTGAAAAAAAGATGAAACAATCTCGTGTGGAAGTAATATTCACACGAAAGAATCAAACTGCAGATGAAAAGATAGAGCAACTTGCGATAGAGCTTAGAAATATAAATACACGAATATATGTTGCGACTTCTGATTACACGGAACAATGGGTTATATTTGCGCAAGGTGCCCTTCGGAAATCTGCGCGTGAATTAGAGTTGGAAGTACAGGCAATGGAGCAACAAGTAAGAAGGCGTACAAAAGACACGAAAGAACAGCAACCCGCCATGCGAAAGATATTTAGTAAAGATATTACAGAAAAATTAGAAAAATTAAGAAGAGGAGAGCGTTGAAGCATTGACGCTCTTTGTCTTTTTACTGTATAATATTGCTAAATAAATAGCGGTCGGAGGGATCAAGGTGGAAGCAGGCTTCGTAAGTGTAGGCGACGTTACATTTCGTGATTTAGAGGATGAGGCAATCGTTGAGTTAGTTCGAAAAGGTAATACTGACGCTCTAGAATATTTAATTCACAAGTATAAGAACTTTGTTCGCGCGAAATCAAGATCTTACTTTTTAGTGGGTGCCGATCGAGAAGACATTGTTCAAGAAGGTATGATAGGGTTGTTTAAAGCAATTCGTGATTATAAAGAGGACAAGCTGTCTTCATTCAAAGCATTTGCTGAACTGTGTATCACTCGACAAATTATTACCGCTATTAAAACGGCAACAAGACAAAAACATATTCCCTTAAATTCATATGTGTCTTTAGATAAGCCGATTTACGATGAGGAATCTGATCGAACATTATTGGATGTTATTTCTGAAGCGAAGGTAACTGATCCTGAAGAGATGATTATTAGCCAAGAAGAATATACAGACATAGAATCAAAAATATCAGAATTATTAAGCGATTTAGAAAGAAAAGTACTTTCTTTATATCTAGATGGGCGTTCTTATCAAGAGATTTCAGAACAGTTAAACAGACATGTAAAATCTATTGATAACGCTTTACAGCGGGTGAAGAGGAAATTGGAACGATATATGGAAATGCGAGAAAGTACAACTTTAAATTCATAACAAATAACAAGTGCAACAGGTGTAAAATAAATCACCTGTTTTCTTTTGTAGAGCGTACAAAATGCATGTCATTGACATTGTCTTTTATTGTATGATACATTTTTAGGGACATAATGTTACAAGGTTGGTGTAACTAATGAGGAAAAAAGTTGTACTCTCATGTGAAGAGTGTAAAAATCGAAACTACTCTACTATGAAAGATACGAGCTCAATAGAGCGACTTGAAATAAAAAAGTTTTGTAAAACATGCAATCAGCATACAGTTCACAAGGAAACAAAATAAATAATTGAAATAATACACTGGAGGTCCCGCAGATGCGTTTAACGAACTTTTTCGGCGATGTAGGTCGCGAAATGAAAAAAGTAAGTTGGCCTAAAAAAGATGAATTACTCCGCTCAACAGCGACTGTTGTTGCTACAGTTGTGTTCTTTGCGATTTTCTTCGCAGTAGTTGATATGGGTATTTCTTCTTTAATTCGGTTAATTCTTGGTTAATTCTTGAATAAGAAGCACTTATCCATGATATAATGTTATTTATAAGAACTGTGTAAAAGCCCGGTGAACGGGTTTTTTCATTTGCGCAAAAAAATGTACGTCAGGGAGGGAAGGACGCTCGTCCTAAATGAATGGAAAAAAGTTGGTATGTTGTCCATACTTATTCTGGATATGAAAATAAAGTAAAAGCAAACCTAGAGAAGCGTGTAGAATCAATGGGTATGCAAGATAAAATTTTCCGTGTTGTTGTCCCGGAAGAAGTAGAAGTAGAAATGAAAAACGGAAAAGAAAAATTAATGAAAAGAAAAGTGTTCCCAGGTTATGTATTAGTAGAATTAATCATGACTGATGATTCTTGGTATGTTGTACGTAACACGCCGGGTGTAACTGGGTTCGTTGGTTCTTCTGGTTCTGGATCTAAGCCATCGCCTCTATTAGAAGAGGAAGTTGTTACCATTATGAAACATATGGGAATGGACAACGAAGTGGTTGATTTCGACTTTGAACTTCATGAGACAGTACGTGTAAATGAGGGGCCATTCGCAGATTATACAGGTGCTATTGAAGAAATTGATGTGGAGAAGAAAAAGGTTAGTGTACTTGTGGACATGTTTGGTCGCGAGACTCCAGTTGAACTTGACTTCCATCAAATTGAAAAATTATAAAATGAAACTTGAAATGAATTGTAAAAAGTGATAATATCTTTTAAGTCAGTACGTCTTCATTATCGGAGGCGTTTTTTGAAAGATTTTATCCTTACAGATAAAATATGACGTGGGAGGGCAAATCACTGTCCAATTGACCACATCACGGACTTAAGGAGGTGTGTCTCGTGGCTAAAAAGGTAATTAAAATGGTAAAGCTTCAAATTCCTGCAGGTAAAGCTAACCCAGCTCCACCAGTTGGTCCAGCATTAGGACAAGCAGGTGTTAACATCATGGGCTTCTGTAAAGAGTTTAACGCTCGTACAGCAGATCAAGCTGGTCTTATCATCCCTGTTGAAATTACGGTATTTGAGGACCGTTCATTCACTTTCATTACTAAAACTCCTCCTGCTGCTGTTCTTCTTAAGAAAGTAGCTGGTATTGAGTCTGGTTCTGGTGAACCAAATCGTAATAAAGTGGCAACTGTTAAGCGTGATAAAGTACGCGAAATCGCTGAAACTAAAATGCCTGACCTAAACGCTGCTAGCGTAGAAGCTGCAATGCGTATGGTTGAAGGTACTGCACGCAGTATGGGCATCGTTATCGAAGACTAATTCGATTTGTTTTTAAAAAAAGGTTGCGGGTCTGGAATTCCAATTCGCAACCTTTATTATCGTAAATGATTATCGTTTTTAAATAAATGGATGGCGCTCATCCTCAGGTTATACCTGAAAACAGGCGTAAACGTGGGAGGTTATTCCGCTAAAACCACATTCGAGGAGGAAATAAAAATGGCTAAAAGAGGTAAAAAGTACGTAGAAGCTGCAAAGCTTGTTGACCGTGCAGCTGCTTACTCTGCAACAGAAGCAGTAGAATTAGTAAAGAAAACAAACACAGCTAAATTTGATGCAACTGTAGAAGCTGCATTCCGTTTAGGTGTTGACCCTAAGAAAGCTGACCAACAAATCCGTGGTGCAGTTGTTCTTCCGCACGGTACTGGTAAAGTACAACGTGTATTAGTGTTCGCTAAAGGTGAAAAAGCTAAAGAAGCTGAAGCTGCTGGAGCTGACTTCGTAGGCGATACTGATTACATCGGTAAAATCCAACAAGGTTGGTTCGATTTCGATGTAGTAGTAGCAACTCCTGACATGATGGGTGAAGTTGGTAAACTTGGTCGCGTATTAGGACCTAAAGGTTTAATGCCAAACCCTAAAACTGGAACAGTTACTTTCGATGTAACTAAAGCTGTTAACGAAATCAAAGCTGGTAAAGTTGAATACCGCGTTGATAAAGCTGGTAACATCCACGTTCCAATCGGTAAAGTATCTTTCGAAGATGCTAAATTAGTAGAAAACTTCAAAACAATCGCTGATACTTTATTAAAAGTTAAGCCATCTGCTGCAAAAGGTACTTACATGAAGAACGTAACAGTTGCTTCTACAATGGGACCTGGCGTACGTGTAGACGTTTCTACATTAGCGTAAAAATTGGAAGTTGACTTCATAAAGAAGATTTAATATAATCATTTATGTTGTGAATTTAAATAGTGTACCGTAGACAGTAGGTGTCAATAGACTTAATTTCCTACCTAGGTGTTAATATACGAAACGGAATTTTTTTCTGTGACTATATGCCTCCATGTCTACAAGTTGGGCATGGAGGTTTTTAGTGCACTTTCGGTACATCTTCTATATAATCTACAGGAGGTGTAATAACATGAGCAAAGTAATCGAAACTAAACAACAAGTTGTAACTGAAATCGCGGACAAACTTCGTGCTAGTAAATCTACGATCGTTGTTGACTACCGTGGTTTAACAGTTTCTGAAGCAACAGAATTACGTAAGCAATTACGTGAAGCTGGCGTTGAGTTCAAAGTTTACAAAAACTCTCTAACTCGTCGTGCTGCAGAATCTGCTGAAATGGCTGAGTTAAACGAATTCTTAACAGGACCAAACGCAATCGCGTTCAGTAACGAGGATGTAGTTGCTCCTGCGAAAGTATTAAACGACTTCGCTAAAAATCATGAAGCTTTAGAAATTAAAGCGGGCGTAATCGAAGGTAAACTTGTAACACTTGATGAGGTTAAAGCAATCGCTACTCTTCCATCACGTGAAGGCTTACTTTCTATGCTTCTTAGCGTTCTTCAAGCTCCAATCCGTAACCTTGCACTTGCTACTAAAGCAGTTGCAGAACAAAAGGAAGAGCAAGGCGCTTAATTTTTTAAAAGATAATTACGTATTATCGATAAAACAATACAAACCTATTTAAGGGAGGATATTTACAATGACTAAAGAACAAATCATTGAAGCAGTTAAATCTATGACTGTATTAGAACTTAACGACTTAGTAAAAGCTATCGAGGAAGAATTCGGCGTAACTGCTGCTGCTCCTGTAGCTGTTGCTGGTGGCGCTGGAGAAGCTGCTGCTGAGAAAACTGAATTTGATGTGGAACTAACTAGCGCTGGTGCACAAAAAATCAAAGTTATCAAAGTTGTTCGTGAAATCACTGGTCTTGGCTTAAAAGAAGCTAAAGAATTAGTTGACAACACTCCAAAAGTAATCAAAGAAGCTGCTGCTAAAGAAGAAGCTGAAGAAATCAAAGCTAAACTTGAAGAAGTTGGCGCTGCTGTAGAAGTTAAGTAATTAACTTTTGATGCTTTAAAAAAAGCTCGCTCTCATGCGAGCTTTTTTTTTAACTGTAAAGAAGAGAGGTGGCCATATGGCAGACCATTATTTTTCTAACGACCCTTCTAGTAAAAGTGATCGTAAGCGATGGGAATTTGCACTTCGTGGATCTCAATTTACTTTCTTATCCGACCATGGGGTGTTCTCGAAAAACGAAGTGGACTTTGGTTCCCGTCTTTTAATTGAAGCTTTTCAAATGCCAGATATTAAAGGTAATATATTAGATGTAGGTTGCGGATACGGTCCTATTGGTTTGTCGCTAGCGAAAGAGTTTCAAGGTCGTGAAGTTCACATGGTGGATGTGAATGAAAGGGCGCTTGGACTTGCGAAAGAAAACGCCGCTAATAACAAAATCGAGAATATACGTATTTTTCAAAGTAGCGTCTATGAAAATGTAGATGGCAAGTATGCTGCTATTCTGTCTAACCCTCCAATTCGTGCGGGTAAAGATGTCGTACATGAAATTTTAGAAAAAGCTGTGGAGTATTTAGTTCCAGGTGGAGAACTTTGGATTGTTATTCAAAAGAAGCAAGGTGCACCATCTGCGCTGAAAAAACTAGAGGAAGTATTTTCTGAAGTTGAGGTTGTAGAAAAGAAAAAAGGATATTATATCATAAAATCAAAAAAACGTTGACGGTTATTTTTGGCTATGTTAACATTATACAATGCCAATATATGATTTTCTGCGTTGAGAAAGATGTATATTTTTGTTTCTCTTGGAAAAGATAGTAAAATCAGCAGATTATGAAACAGAATGATGGTTTTCTTATAGAAGCCATTTTTCTTTTTTGAGCAGGTAGAAAGACTCAACGTATTTATCTTTAAGAGAAAAAGACTACGCTAATAGCAGTAGTTGTATTTATTTGTGATTTTGCACAAATTTTTTTGTGCATTTATAATACTCATGATTTGAGGGGTGAAGCAGTTGACAGGTCAACTAGTTCAATACGGACGCCACCGCCAACGAAGAAGTTATGCCCGTATTAGTGAAGTATTAGAGTTACCAAATCTTATCGAAATTCAAACCTCTTCTTATCAGTGGTTTCTTGATGAGGGTTTGCGAGAAATGTTCCAAGACATTTCTCCGATTGAAGACTTTACGGGAAATCTATCGCTTGAATTTATCGACTACAGCTTAGGTGAACCTAAATACTCTGTAGACGAATGCAAAGAGCGTGATGTGACGTATGCAGCACCACTTCGTGTAAAAGTGCGTCTAATCAACAAGGAAACTGGTGAAGTAAAAGAACAAGATGTGTTCATGGGAGATTTCCCACTCATGACAGAGACTGGAACATTCGTAATTAACGGTGCAGAACGTGTTATCGTTTCCCAGTTAGTTCGCTCTCCAAGCGTATACTATAGTGGCAAAGTGGATAAAAACGGAAAACGTGGTTTTACTGCTACTGTAATTCCAAACCGCGGAGCTTGGTTAGAGTATGAGACAGATGCTAAGGATGTTGTATATGTGCGTATTGACCGTACGCGTAAACTTCCTGTAACTGTTTTGTTACGCGCATTAGGGTTTGGCTCTGATCAAGAAATCACCGAGCTTTTAGGTGATAACGAATACTTAAGCAACACATTAGAAAAAGACAACACAGATAGCACAGAAAAAGCATTGCTTGAAATTTATGAGCGTCTACGTCCTGGTGAACCACCAACAGTAGAAAATGCTAAGAGCTTACTTGTGTCTCGTTTCTTCGATCCAAAGCGCTACGATTTAGCAAATGTAGGTCGCTATAAGATCAACAAGAAGTTACACATTAAAAACAGATTGTTTAATCAACGTTTAGCTGAAACATTAGTGGATCCAGAAACTGGTGAAATTTTAGCGGCAGAAGGAACAATCTTAGATCGTCGTACACTTGATCGCATTTTACCTTACTTAGAGAAAAACATTGGATTCAAAACAGCGAAACCAATGGGTGGAGTGGTAGAAGGCGATGTTGAGCTGCAATCTATTAAGATTTATGCTCCTGAGTCGGAAGGCGAACGCGTAATTAATGTAATTGGTAATGCAAACATTACTCGTGATGTGAAACACATCACACCAGGTGATATCCTTGCTTCTATCAGTTACTTCTTCAACCTACTATACAAAGTAGGAGATACAGATGATATTGACCATTTAGGAAACCGTCGTCTGCGTTCTGTTGGAGAACTATTACAAAACCAATTCCGTATCGGCCTTTCTCGTATGGAACGTGTTGTTCGTGAGAGAATGTCGATCCAAGATACAAATGCAATTACACCACAGGCACTAATTAATATTCGTCCTGTTATTGCATCTATTAAAGAGTTCTTCGGAAGTTCTCAGTTATCTCAGTTCATGGACCAAACAAATCCATTAGCAGAGTTAACTCACAAACGAAGACTATCTGCATTAGGACCTGGTGGTTTAACGCGTGAGCGCGCAGGCTTTGAAGTACGTGACGTTCATTACTCCCACTATGGTCGTATGTGTCCGATTGAAACACCAGAGGGACCAAACATTGGTTTGATTAACTCATTATCTTCGTTCGCGAAAGTAAATGAGTTTGGTTTCATTGAAACACCATACCGTCGTGTTGACCCAGAAACTGGTCTTGTAACAGGGCATGTTGATTATTTAACAGCAGATGAAGAAGATAACTATGTTGTAGCCCAAGCGAATATGAAATTATCTGATGAAGGTGAATTCCTAAGTGAAGATATCGTAGCTCGTTTCCGTGGCGAAAATATTGTCACAAATAGAGAACGCATCGACTACATGGATGTATCTCCAAAACAAGTAGTGTCGGCAGCGACAGCTTGTATTCCGTTCTTAGAAAACGATGACTCTAACCGCGCACTTATGGGAGCGAACATGCAACGTCAGGCGGTTCCGTTAATGAATCCGGAATCTCCGATTGTAGGTACAGGTATGGAGTACGTATCAGCAAAAGACTCGGGTGCTGCAGTAATCTGTAAACATCCTGGTGTTGTTGAGCGCGTAGAAGCACGTGAAGTTTGGGTACGTCGCTATGTAGAAGTTGACGGTCAAACAGTAAAAGGCGACTTAGATCGCTACAAAATGCAAAAATTCATTCGTTCTAACCAAGGAACTTGTTACAACCAACGTCCAATCGTAAGTGTTGGAAATGAAGTTGTAAAAGGTGAAATCCTTGCGGATGGTCCTTCTATGGAATTAGGTGAACTAGCACTTGGACGTAACGTGCTTGTTGGCTTCATGACTTGGGACGGTTATAACTACGAGGATGCGATTATCATGAGTGAGCGCCTTGTAAAAGATGATGTGTACACTTCTATTCATATTGAAGAATATGAATCAGAAGCTCGTGATACGAAGCTTGGACCAGAAGAAATTACACGTGACATTCCAAACGTTGGGGAAGACGCATTACGTAACCTTGACGAGCGCGGTATTATTCGCGTTGGTGCTGAAGTAAAAGATGGAGATTTACTTGTTGGTAAAGTAACACCTAAAGGTGTAACAGAATTAACAGCTGAAGAACGTCTATTACATGCTATCTTTGGAGAAAAAGCGCGTGAAGTACGTGATACATCACTACGTGTACCACACGGTGGTGGCGGTATTATCTTAGACGTAAAAGTATTCAACCGTGAAGATGGCGATGAATTGCCACCAGGTGTGAATCAACTTGTACGTGCATATATCGTTCAAAAACGTAAAATTTCTGAAGGTGACAAGATGGCCGGACGTCACGGTAACAAAGGTGTTATTTCTCGTATTTTACCAGAAGAAGATATGCCTTACTTACCAGACGGTACGCCAATCGATATTATGTTAAACCCATTAGGGGTACCATCTCGTATGAATATCGGTCAGGTATTAGAGCTTCATCTTGGTATGGCAGCAAGATACCTGGGCATTCACATTGCAACACCAGTATTCGATGGTGCTCGTGAGGAAGATGTTTGGGGCACAATTGAAGAAGCTGGTATGGCAAATGACGCGAAAACAATCCTGTATGACGGACGTACTGGTGAACCATTCGATAACCGCGTATCTGTTGGTGTCATGTATATGATCAAACTTGCGCACATGGTTGACGATAAACTTCATGCTCGTTCTACTGGACCATACTCACTTGTAACGCAGCAACCTCTTGGAGGTAAAGCTCAGTTCGGTGGACAGCGTTTCGGTGAGATGGAGGTTTGGGCACTTGAAGCTTACGGTGCTGCTTATACTCTTCAAGAAATCTTAACAGTGAAGTCTGATGATGTTGTTGGACGTGTTAAGACTTATGAAGCAATTGTTAAAGGCGAAAATGTTCCAGAACCAGGCGTTCCTGAATCATTCAAAGTATTGATTAAAGAGCTGCAAAGTTTAGGTATGGACGTTAAAATGATGTCTAGCGACGATACAGAAATTGAAATGCGTGATACAGAAGATGATGATGATCATCAATCAGCAGATAAATTGAATGTTGAAGTTGAGACAACTAAGGAATAATTGGGATAACCTGTAGACTAAAAGGGAGGTAGGCCCCTTGATAGATGTAAATAACTTTGAATATATGAAGATTGGACTTGCTTCACCTGACAAGATTCGTTCTTGGTCATACGGTGAAGTTAAGAAACCAGAAACTATTAACTATCGTACGTTAAAGCCTGAAAAAGATGGCTTGTTCTGTGAGCGTATTTTCGGACCACAAAAGGACTGGGAATGTCATTGCGGAAAATACAAACGTGTACGTTATAAAGGTGTAGTTTGTGATCGATGTGGCGTTGAAGTAACGCGTGCAAAAGTACGTCGTGAACGTATGGGTCATATTGAATTAGCTGCTCCTGTATCTCATATTTGGTATTTCAAAGGTATCCCGAGCCGCATGGGACTTGTCTTAGACATGTCCCCTCGCGCGCTTGAAGAAGTAATTTATTTCGCTTCTTATGTTGTAACAGAAAGTGGAGATACACCACTTGATAAGAAGCAATTACTTTCTGAAAAAGAATACCGTGCATATCGTGATCGATATGGTAGCACATTCCAAGCTGCTATGGGTGCAGAAGCGATTAAAAAGCTACTACAAGACATCGATTTAGATAAAGAAGTAGACTTCTTAAAAGAAGAATTAAAAACAGCACAAGGACAACGCCGTACTCGTGCTATTAAACGTCTAGAAGTATTAGAAGCATTCCGCAACTCTGGAAATGAACCATCTTGGATGATCTTAGATGTTCTACCAGTAATCCCACCAGAACTACGCCCAATGGTACAGTTAGATGGTGGACGTTTTGCTACTTCTGACTTAAACGACTTATATCGTCGTGTAATTAACCGTAACAACCGTTTAAAACGTCTATTGGACCTAGGTGCTCCAAGCATCATCGTTCAAAACGAAAAACGTATGTTACAAGAAGCTGTAGACGCATTAATCGATAATGGCCGTCGTGGCCGTCCGGTTACTGGACCAGGTAACCGCCCATTAAAATCACTATCTCACATGCTTAAAGGTAAACAAGGACGTTTCCGTCAAAACTTATTAGGTAAACGTGTTGACTACTCTGGCCGTTCTGTAATCGTTGTAGGACCGAACTTAAAGATGTACCAGTGTGGATTACCGAAAGAAATGGCGCTTGAACTGTTCAAACCTTTCGTTATGAAAGAGTTAGTTGGAAAAGGCTTAGCACACAATATTAAGAGTGCGAAACGTAAAATTGAGCGTGTACACCCTGAAGTTTGGGACGTTTTAGAATCTGTGATTAAAGAGCATCCAGTACTTCTAAACCGCGCACCAACACTTCACCGTCTTGGTATCCAGGCGTTTGAACCTACATTAGTAGAAGGTCGCGCAATTCGTCTTCATCCACTTGTATGTACTGCATACAACGCGGACTTTGACGGTGACCAAATGGCGGTTCACGTTCCGTTATCATCAGAGGCACAAGCAGAAGCTCGTATTCTTATGTTAGCGGCACAAAACATCTTGAATCCAAAAGACGGAAAACCAGTTGTTACTCCATCTCAGGATATGGTATTAGGTAACTACTACTTAACACTTGAGCGTGAAGGCGCAATCGGTGAAGGTATGGTCTTCAAAGATGCAAACGAAGCAATACTTGCATACCAAAATGGATATGTACATCTGCACACACGTGTTGCAGTTGCTGCAAGTTCAGTAAATAACGTAACGTTTACTGAAGAGCAAAAGGGTAAGCTTCTATTAACAACAGTTGGTAAATTAATATTTAACGAAATCTTACCAGAGTCGTTCCCTTATATTAATGAACCGACAAACTCAAACCTTGAAAAAGAAACACCAGCGGAATATTTCGTTGAAAAAGGTGCGAACATTAAAGAAATTATTGCTAGTCGCGAAGAAGTGGCACCATTTAGCAAGAAAATCCTTGGTAACATCATTGCGGAAGTGTTCAAACGTTTCCAAATTACGGAAACATCTCGCATGCTTGACCGTATGAAAAACTTAGGATTTAAGTACTCTACAAAGGCTGGTATTACAGTTGGGGTATCTGACATTCTTGTATTAGGTGAAAAAGATGAAATTCTCCATGAAGCACAAGCAAAAGTAGATAATGTAATTAAACAATTCCGTCGCGGTTTAATCACGGAAGAAGAACGTTACGATCGCGTTATCTCTATTTGGAGTAATGCAAAAGATGTTATCCAAGGAAAACTGATGAAATCCTTGAATAAACGCAACCCAATCTTCATGATGAGTGATTCCGGTGCCCGTGGTAACGCATCGAACTTTACTCAGCTTGCTGGTATGCGTGGTCTGATGGCCAATCCATCTGGTCGTATTATCGAACTTCCAATTAAATCAAGTTTCCGTGAAGGTTTAACAGTACTTGAGTACTTCATCTCTACGCATGGTGCGCGTAAAGGTCTTGCCGATACAGCACTTAAAACTGCCGATTCTGGTTACTTAACGCGTCGTCTTGTAGACGTTGCACAAGATGTAATTGTCCGTGAAGATGATTGTGGAACAGATCGTGGTCTATTAATTGGTGCGATTAAAGAGGGTAATGAAGTAATTGAGTCATTATATGATCGTCTTGTTGGACGTTTTGCAAGAAAAACTGTAAAACATCCTGAAACAGGTGAAGTATTAGTTAGTGAAAACCAATTAATTACTGAAGATATCGCTCATATCGTTGAAAATTCGGGTGTTGAAACTGTAAACATTCGTTCAGCGTTCACGTGTAACACTCGCCACGGTGTATGTAAGAAGTGTTACGGCCGTAACTTAGCAACTGGTACAGACGTAGAAGTAGGAGAAGCGGTAGGTATTATCGCAGCTCAATCTATCGGTGAGCCAGGTACACAGTTAACGATGCGTACATTCCATACAGGTGGGGTTGCCGGAGATGATATCACTCAAGGTTTACCTCGTATCCAAGAGATCTTCGAAGCTCGTAATCCGAAAGGTCAGGCAGTTATCAGTGAAATCGACGGTGTTATCGCAGCGATCAACGATGTTAAAGATCGCCAAGAAGTAGTTGTACAGGGTGAAGTTGAAGCTCGTACGTATGCTATTCCTTACGGTGCTCGTCTGAAAGTAACTCCAGGACAGCCAATTAGCCACGGTAAAGAGTTAACTGAAGGTTCTATTGATCCGAAAGAATTACTAAAAGTAACGGACATTACAGCAGTGCAAGAATACTTATTACGTGAAGTTCAAAAAGTATACCGTATGCAAGGGGTAGAAATTGGTGACAAACACGTAGAAGTAATGGTACGCCAAATGCTACGTAAAGTTCGTGTAAGTGATGCAGGTGAAACAGATGTATTACCAGGAACATTACTAGATATCCATCAGTTTACTGATGCGAATGCGAAGGTGTTACTGAAAGGTAAACAACCAGCGACAGCTAGACCTGTTCTACTTGGTATTACAAAAGCTTCACTTGAAACAGATTCGTTCTTATCTGCAGCTTCGTTCCAAGAAACAACTCGTGTTTTAACGGATGCAGCAATTAAAGGTAAACGCGATGAGCTTCTAGGATTGAAAGAGAATGTTATTATCGGTAAGCTTGTTCCTGCTGGAACAGGTATGAATCGTTATCGTAAAGTGGATCTTGTAAAAACAACACAAGATAACATGAATGTAGAAAACGATGAAGTTTATGTGGAACAGTAAAATTTTCCGTCGTAAATTTTGTATAAAAACAGCTAATCCTAGTTGACATTGTATGAGTCAAAATGTTACTATAATCAAGGTTGCTCCTGAACGATGCTTTGGAGGATATTTATATGTCTTATCAAAAAGTGTCAAATGCTGAAAATGTAGTCGTTGGTCATAAACGAACATTGGAAGCAATCAAAAATGGTATAGTTAAAGAAGTTGTTATTGCAGAAGATGCTGATGTGCGGTTAACCCATGTTATCATTCGCACTGCTTTGCAACATAACATACCCATAACAAAAGTTGAATCAGTTCGTAAGCTTGGAAAAGTTTCGGGGATTCAAGTGGGAGCTTCAGCAATAGGAATAATAAGTTAAAACTGTTTTTGTGAGGAGAGAGCATTTGCTCTTCCTTGCAAAAACTTTGTTTTCAACTAATAATGAACCACCTGGATATGTGGTCATAC
Source organism: Bacillus sp. D48C (assembly GCF_053345735.1). Classification (NCBI taxonomy): domain Bacteria; kingdom Bacillati; phylum Bacillota; class Bacilli; order Caryophanales; family Bacillaceae; genus Bacillus; species Bacillus sp. D48C. The sequence goes on along the minus strand of NZ_JBKFAQ010000019.1, from coordinate 29,504 downwards.
AAACATGCGAAGGGAGGATAATCAAATGCCTACTATTAACCAATTAGTGAGAAATGGTCGTACTGATAAAGTATGGAAATCTAAATCACCTGCGTTAAACAAAGGTTTTAACTCTTTAAAGAAAAAATCAACTGATATCTCTGCACCTCAAAAACGTGGTGTATGTACTCGTGTTGGTACAATGACTCCAAAGAAACCTAACTCAGCGTTACGTAAATACGCTCGTGTACGTTTAACAAACGGGATTGAAGTTACAGCTTACATCCCAGGTATCGGTCATAACTTACAAGAGCATAGCGTAGTATTAATTCGCGGTGGTCGAGTAAAGGATTTACCAGGGGTACGTTACCACATCGTTCGTGGAGCGCTTGATACAGCTGGTGTTGACAAACGTATGCAAGGACGTTCTAAATATGGTACTAAGCGACCAAAACCTGCTAAAAAATAATAAACTTATAATGAAAGGAGGAACTCAATATGCCTCGTAAAGGACCTGTTGCGAAACGTGACGTGTTACCAGATCCAATGTACAATTCTAAGCTAGTAACACGCCTTATCAACAAAATGATGGTTGACGGTAAAAAAGGTAAATCTCAAACAATTCTTTATAACGCTTTCGATATCGTTCGTGAACGTTCAGATAAAGAACCAATGGAAGTATTCGAGCAAGCTCTTAAGAACATCATGCCTGTTCTTGAAGTACGCGCTCGTCGTGTTGGTGGTGCTAACTACCAAGTTCCAGTTGAGGTTCGTCCAGAACGCCGTACAACTTTAGGTCTTCGCTGGTTAGTAAACTATGCTCGTCTTCGTGGTGAAAAAACTATGGAAGAGCGTCTAGCTTACGAAATCTTAGATGCAGCTAACAACGCTGGTGCATCTGTTAAGAAACGTGAAGACACTCATAAAATGGCAGAAGCTAACAAAGCATTTGCTCATTACCGTTGGTAGGATTCAACGTAAAATAAATGTAAGCATAAACCGCTTTATTTGTCGCTTATGGAAGTGTGGAGAGGGAGAATGCCTCTCCCTTTCGTTGGGCGCTCGTTTTACATAATGAGGGTACTGGACACTGGCATATGTAACAATATAAAGTGGCTTTTTTGCTACTTAAAATAAAAAATCCAATCCATATATGGAAGGAGCAAGACACCAAATGACAAGAGAGTTCTCTTTAGAAAACACTCGTAATATTGGTATCATGGCTCACATCGATGCTGGTAAAACAACAGCAACTGAGCGTATTCTGTATTACACAGGACGTATTCATAAAATCGGTGAAACTCATGAAGGTGCATCTCAGATGGACTGGATGGAGCAAGAGCAAGAGCGTGGTATCACAATTACTTCTGCTGCAACTACAGCTCAATGGAAAGGTCACCGTGTAAACATCATTGATACTCCAGGACACGTAGACTTCACAGTAGAAGTAGAACGTTCTTTACGCGTACTTGATGGTGCGGTAGCAGTACTTGATGCACAATCTGGTGTAGAACCACAAACAGAAACTGTTTGGCGTCAGGCTACTACTTACGGTGTACCTCGTATCGTATTCGTTAACAAAATGGATAAGATCGGTGCAGATTTCTTATACTCTGTAGGAACAATCCACGATCGTTTACAAGCAAACGCACATCCAATTCAGTTACCAATCGGTGCTGAAGATGAGTTCAATGGTATCATTGATCTTGTTGAAGAGTGTGCTTACATGTACGGTAACGATTTAGGAACAGACATCGAGCGTGTCGAAATTCCTGAAGAGCACAAAGAACTAGCTGAAGAATACCGTGGAAAGCTTATTGAAGCGGTAGCTGAGCTTGATGAAGAAATGATGATGAAGTACCTAGAAGGTGAAGAAATCACTGTAGAAGAGCTTAAAGCTGGTATCCGTAAGGCTACAACTTCTGTAGAATTCTTCCCAGTAATCTGTGGTTCTGCATTCAAAAACAAAGGTGTTCAAATCCTGTTAGACGCAGTTATCGACTACCTACCATCTCCATTAGATGTACCTGCTATTAAAGGTACTCTTCCGGATACAGATGAAGAAGTAGAACGTAAGTCTAGCGATGAAGAACCATTCGCAGCTCTAGCATTCAAAATCATGACTGACCCTTATGTTGGTAAGTTAACGTTCTTCCGTGTGTACTCTGGTGTGTTAAACTCTGGATCATACGTGAAAAACTCAACTAAAGGTAAGCGTGAGCGTGTAGGACGTATCCTACAAATGCACGCTAACAGCCGTGAAGAGATTTCAACAGTTTACGCTGGTGATATCGCTGCTGCTGTAGGTTTAAAAGATACTACTACTGGTGATACTCTTTGTGACGAGAAGAGTCTTGTTATCCTTGAGTCTATGGAATTCCCAGAGCCAGTTATCTCTGTAGCTATCGAACCAAAATCTAAAGCTGACCAAGATAAAATGGGTACAGCATTATCTAAGCTTTCTGAAGAAGATCCAACATTCCGTGCTCACACTGACCAAGAAACTGGCCAAACTATCATCGCTGGTATGGGTGAACTTCACCTTGATATCATCGTTGACCGTATGCGCCGTGAATTCAAAGTCGAAGCAAACGTTGGTGCTCCTCAGGTAGCATACCGTGAAACTTTCCGCGCTGCTGCGAAAGTTGAAGGTAAGTTTGCTCGTCAATCTGGTGGACGTGGACAATTCGGTCACGTTTGGATTGAGTTTGCACCTAACGAAGAAGGTAAAGGATTTGAATTCGAAAACAAAATCGTCGGCGGTGTAGTTCCACGTGAATACATCCCAGCTGTTGGAGCGGGTCTTGAAGACTCACTTAAAAATGGTGTACTAGCTGGTTACCCACTAGTTGACATTAAAGCAGCATTAGTTGACGGTTCTTACCATGATGTCGATTCATCTGAGATGGCGTTCAAAATCGCTGCATCTATGGCACTTAAAGCTGCGGTTTCTAAATGTAACCCAGTAATTCTTGAGCCAATGATGAAAGTTGAAGTTGTAATCCCTGAAGAATACATGGGAGACATCATGGGTGACGTAACATCTCGTCGTGGACGTGTAGAAGGTATGGAAGCTCGCGGTAACGCACAAGTTGTTCGCGCTATGGTTCCGCTTTCTGAAATGTTCGGTTATGCGACAGCATTACGTTCTAACACTCAAGGACGCGGAACATTCTCAATGACATTTGATCATTATGAAGAAGTACCGAAGTCTGTTTCAGAAGAAATTATTAAAAAAAATAAAGGCGAATAATTGATTTTTATCAATTGTTCGAGTATAACTACTTATGTAAGCTTAGAAAGTGGGACGTAAGTTTCGCTTTCTAGTCTAAATATAAAATAACCTATATAAACTAAGGAGGAATTTAGAATGGCTAAAGCTAAATTCGAACGTTCTAAACCCCATGTTAACATCGGTACAATCGGCCACGTTGACCATGGTAAAACTACATTAACTGCTGCGATCACTACAGTTCTTGCAAAAGCTGGTGGTGCTGAAGCACGCGGATACGATCAAATCGACGCTGCTCCAGAAGAAAGAGAGCGCGGAATCACAATCTCAACTGCACACGTTGAGTACGAAACTGAAACTCGTCACTATGCACACGTTGACTGCCCAGGTCACGCTGACTATGTTAAAAACATGATCACTGGTGCTGCTCAAATGGACGGCGGTATCTTAGTAGTATCTGCTGCTGATGGCCCAATGCCTCAAACACGTGAGCACATCCTTCTTTCTCGTCAAGTAGGTGTTCCTTACATCGTTGTATTCTTAAACAAATGCGACATGGTTGACGACGAAGAATTATTAGAATTAGTAGAAATGGAAGTTCGTGACCTATTATCTGAATACGGATTCCCAGGCGACGACATTCCTGTAATCAAAGGTTCTGCTCTTAAAGCTCTTCAAGGAGAAGCTGATTGGGAAGCAAAAATCATTGAATTAATGACTGAAGTTGATGCTTACATCCCAACTCCAGAACGTGAAACTGACAAACCATTCTTAATGCCTATCGAGGATGTATTCTCTATCACAGGTCGTGGTACAGTTGCGACTGGTCGTGTAGAGCGCGGAATCGTTAAAGTTGGTGACGTAGTAGAAATCATCGGTCTTGCTGAAGAGAATGCTTCTACAACTGTAACTGGTGTAGAAATGTTCCGTAAACTTCTTGACCAAGCTCAAGCTGGAGACAACATCGGTGCTCTTCTTCGTGGGGTTGCTCGTGAAGACATCCAACGTGGACAAGTTCTTGCTAAAACTGGCTCTGTAAAAGCACACGCTAAATTCAAAGCTGAAGTTTTCGTATTATCTAAAGAAGAAGGTGGACGTCACACTCCATTCTTCGCTAACTACCGTCCTCAGTTCTACTTCCGTACAACTGACGTAACTGGTATCATCCAATTACCAGAAGGTACTGAAATGGTAATGCCTGGTGACAACATCGAAATGACTATCGAACTTATCGCTCCAATCGCTATCGAAGAGGGAACTAAATTCTCTATTCGTGAAGGTGGACGTACAGTAGGTTACGGTGTAGTTGCTACTATCGTTGAGTAATCTTAACTGATATAAAACCCCCCAAGGGATTTCCCTTGGGGGGTTTTGTTTGTGTTTATATAATGAATTGGATGATATCTTTATGTTTTGACGAGTTTCTTCTATAGTATATAAAAACATTAAAACGAAACCCAAAAACTGTAAAATGAATTCTAGTAGATGAAAACTTGAAATTCTTTAAAGTGCCATGTATAATAGCAAAAGTAGAGAAAAGCAGATGCAAACAAAAAGATGCTTGCATCTAGACTAATAACATTGTATAATAGACAATGTTGGTCTTTGACTGCGATGAAGTGGAAGGTTGCTGACACACCCGGCCGCTTTGCCATGGCATGGTGTGGGGAAATTTCCATGGAGAAGGTCTATTTTAGAAATAGGCGAACGAAGGAGGGAAAATAATGGCAAAAGAAAAAATTCGTATCCGTTTAAAAGCTTATGATCACCGTATTCTTGATCAATCAGCTGAGAAAATTGTAGAAACAGCTAAGCGTTCTGGGGCAACAGTTTCTGGTCCGATCCCATTACCAACTGAGAAGACTATTTACACAATTCTTCGTGCTGTTCATAAGTACAAAGATTCTCGTGAGCAATTCGAAATGCGCACACACAAACGTTTAATCGATATCGTGAGTCCTACTCCACAAACAGTAGATTCATTAATGCGTTTAGACTTACCGTCTGGTGTAGATATCGAAATTAAACTATAAATTATATAACTTAAAAATGTAGGAGGTGTAACTCATGACCAAAGGAATCTTAGGAAGAAAGATCGGTATGACTCAAGTATTTGCTGAGAACGGTGAGTTAATCCCAGTAACAGTTATCGCTGCTAATCCAAACGTTGTTCTTCAAAAGAAAACAACTGAAACTGATGGCTACAATGCAATCCAGTTAGGATTTGAAGATAAACGTGAAAAGTTAACTAACAAACCTGAACAAGGCCACACTGCTAAAGCATCTACAACTCCTAAGCGCTTCATTCGCGAAATCCGCGATGCAGACGTGGACGGATTAGAGGTTGGTCAAGAGGTAAAAGTTGAAGTTTTCGCTGCAGGTGAAATCGTTGACGTAACAGGAATTTCTAAAGGTAAAGGTTTCCAAGGTGTTATCAAACGCCACGGACAATCTCGCGGACCTATGTCTCATGGTTCTCGCTATCACCGTCGTCCAGGTTCAATGGGCCCAGTTGCTCCGAACCGTGTATTCAAAGGCAAAAAACTTGCTGGACGTATGGGTGGAGACCAAGTTACTATCCAAAACTTAGAAATCGTTCAAGTTGACACTGAGCGCAACTTATTACTAGTAAAAGGTAACGTTCCAGGTGCTAAGAAATCTCTTGTAGTTGTTCAAGGCGCTGTGAAGGTTAGCAAATAATTCACAATAGGAAGGAGGAATTCCAATGCCAAAAGTTACTGTATATAACCAAACTGGTTCACAGGTTGGTGAAATCGAATTAGCTGAAGCTATTTTCGGTATCGAACCAAATGAAGCTGTACTTTTCGAAGCTGTAATGATGCAACGTGCATCTTTACGTCAAGGTACACACAAAGTAAAAACTCGTTCTGAAGTTCGCGGTGGTGGTCGTAAACCATGGCGTCAAAAAGGAACTGGACGTGCTCGTCAAGGGTCTATCCGTTCTCCTCAATGGCGTGGTGGTGGTACGGTATTCGGACCTACACCAAGAAGCTATGCGTACAAACTTCCTAAGAAGGTTCGTCGTTTAGCAATTAAATCTGCATTAGCTACTAAAGTAGTTGAGAACAACATTGTAGTTCTTGAAGACCTAGTATTAAATGCACCAAAAACAAAAGACATGCTAGCAGTACTTAAAGGATTAACTGTTGAGAAGAAAGCTCTTATCGTAACTGCTGATGCAAACGAATCTGTAGAGTTATCTGCTCGCAATATCCCTGGAGTAACAGTAATCACTGCTGATGGCGTAAACGTTTTAGACGTGCTTCATCATGATAAGCTAATCATGACAAAAGCGGCAGTGGAAAAAGTAGAGGAGGTGCTTGCATAATGAGAGATCCTCGTGATATCATTAAGCGCCCAGTTATCACTGAACGTTCTATGGAAATGATGGCTGAAAAAAAATACACGTTCGATGTGGACGTTAAATCTAATAAAACAGAAGTTAAAGATGCTCTTGAAGCGATCTTTGGTGTTAAAGTAGAAAAAGTGAACATCATGAACTACAAGCCGAAAGCAAAACGCGTTGGTCGTCACGCTGGTTTTACTAGCCGTCGTCGTAAAGCAATCGTTAAGCTAACTGCTGACAGCAAAGAAATCGAAATCTTCCAAGGCGTTTAATTCTTACTAAAGAAGGAGGGAAATTGAGATGGGAATTAAAAAGTATAATCCAACTACTAACGGTCGTCGTAATATGACTACGAATGATTTCGCTGAAATCACGACTGACAGACCCGAAAAGTCTTTACTTGCTCCTTTAAGCAAGAAGGCTGGTCGTAATAACCAAGGTAAAATTACTGTACGTCATCAAGGTGGCGGACATAAGCGTCAATACCGTATCATCGACTTTAAGCGTAACAAAGATGGAATTCCAGGACGCGTTGCTACGATCGAATACGATCCAAACCGCTCTGCGAATATCGCATTAATTAACTACGTTGACGGTGAAAAACGTTACATTCTTGCTCCTAAATCATTAGAAGTAGGTATGGAAGTTATGTCTGGCCCAGAAGCTGACATCAAAATCGGTAACGCATTACCATTAATCAACATTCCAGTAGGTACTGTTGTTCATAACATCGAGCTTAAGCCTGGTCGTGGCGGACAATTAGTTCGTTCTGCTGGTACATCTGCTCAAGTACTTGGTAAAGAAGGTAAATACGTACTTGTACGTTTAACTTCTGGTGAAGTACGTCTTGTATTATCTGCTTGTCGCGCTTCAATCGGTCAAGTAGGTAACGAACAACATGAACTTATCAAAATCGGTAAAGCAGGTCGCTCTCGCTGGTTAGGTAAACGCCCAACAGTTCGTGGTTCTGTAATGAACCCGGTTGATCACCCACACGGTGGTGGTGAAGGTCGTTCTCCAATCGGACGTAAGTCTCCAATGTCTCCATGGGGTAAACCAACTCTTGGATTCAAGACTCGTAAGAAAAACAAAGCGTCTGACAAATTTATCGTTCGTCGTCGTAAAAAATAATGGGATTGTAGTACGGTTCATTTCTAGAACCGTACGCCAATCACGAAGGGAGGCACCAAAATGGCTCGTAGCTTAAAAAAAGGACCATTTGTCGATGATCACTTAATGAGCAAAATGGAAAAATTAGTTGCATCTGAGCAAAAACAAGTTGTTAAAACTTGGTCTCGCCGTTCAACAATCTTCCCTCAGTTCATCGGACACACAATCGCTGTATATGATGGTCGTAAACACGTACCTGTGTACATCACTGAGGATATGGTTGGCCATAAGTTAGGTGAATTCGCACCAACTCGTACGTATAAAGGTCACCTTGCTGACGATAAGAAAACTAGAAGATAATGAGAGGAGGCACTTCAATGCAAGCTAAAGCAGTAGCGAGAACAGTTCGTATTGCTCCTCGTAAAGTTCGTTTAGTAGTAGACTTAATCCGAGGTAAGCAAGTGGGTGAAGCGATTGCTATCCTTAACCACACACCAAAAACTGCTTCTCCAGTTGTAGAAAAAGTTTTAAAATCTGCAATCGCAAATGCAGAGCACAATTATGAGATGGATATTAACAACCTAGTTGTTGAAAAAGTCTTCGTTGACGAAGGTCCAACGTTGAAACGTTTCCGTCCACGTGCAATGGGTCGTGCAAGCCAAATTAACAAACGCACAAGCCACATCACAGTTGTGGTATCAGAAAAGAAGGAGGGATAATCGATGGGTCAAAAGGTTAATCCAATTGGTCTTCGTGTCGGTGTTATCCGTGACTGGGAATCTCGTTGGTTCGCTGAGAAAGATTACGCTACATTATTACATGAAGACATCAAAATCCGTGAGTACATTAATGTACGCTTAAAAGATTCTGCTGTTGCTAAAGTAGAAATCGAACGTGCAGCAAATCGTGTAAATGTTACAATTCACACTGCAAAACCTGGTATGGTAATTGGTAAAGGTGGTACTGAAGTTGAAGCACTTCGTAAAGCTCTTAACCAATTAACAGGCAAGCGTGTACACATCAACATTTTAGAAGTTAAGAGAGCTGATCTTAACGCTAAATTAGTAGGCGAAAACATCGCTCGTCAATTAGAAAACCGTGTATCATTCCGTCGTGCACAAAAGCAAGTTATTCAACGTGCTATGCGTGCAGGTGCTAAAGGTATTAAAACACAGGTTTCTGGTCGTCTTGGCGGAGCTGATATCGCTCGTGCAGAATCTTACAGTGAAGGAACTGTTCCACTTCATACACTTCGCGCTGATATTGACTATGCAGCAGTTGAAGCTGATACAACATACGGTAAATTAGGCGTAAAAGTATGGATCTACCGTGGAGAAGTCCTTCCTACAAAAAAGAAAGCTTCTGAGGAAGGAGGAAAATAATATGTTAATGCCAAAACGCGTAAAATATCGTAGAGAGCATCGTGGTAAAATGCGTGGTCGTGCTAAAGGTGGAACTGAAATTGCTTTCGGTGAATTCGGTTTACAAGCACAAGCTGCTTCATGGATTACAAACCGTCAAATCGAAGCTGCTCGTCGTGCAATGACTCGTTACATGAAACGTGGCGGTAAAGTATGGATTAAAATTTTCCCTTCTAAACCTTACACTGCAAAACCTCTAGAAGTACGTATGGGTTCCGGTAAAGGGGCACCAGAAGGCTGGGTAGCAGTAGTAAAACCTGGGAAAATTATGTTCGAAATCGCGGGTGTATCTGAAGAGGTAGCACGCGAAGCATTACGTCTTGCAGCTCACAAGTTACCTGTGAAATGTAAATTCGTAAAACGTGAAGAAAATGGTGGTGAATCTAATGAAAACTAATGATATTCGTGAATTAACCACTGCCGAAATCGAAACAAAAGTTAAAGCTTTAAAGGAAGAGTTGTTTAATCTTCGCTTCCAACTTGCTACAGGACAATTAGAGAATCCAACTCGCATTCGTGAAGTGCGTAAAGCAATTGCTCGTATGAAAACTGTAGTTCGTGAAAGAGAGATCGGAATTAATCGATAAATTGAGGGGAGGTTTGCATAGTGAGCGAACGTAACCAACGCAAAGTTTATACTGGTCGTGTAGTGTCTGACAAAATGGACAAAACGATTACAGTTTTAGTTGAAACTTACAAAACTCATTCCTTGTACGGAAAACGTGTTAAGTATTCTAAGAAGTACAAAGCCCATGATGAGCAAAACCAAGCGAAACTTGGCGATATCGTTAAAATCATGGAAACTCGCCCGCTTTCTGCTACTAAGCGTTTCCGTTTAGTTGAAATCGTTGAAGAAGCGGTTATTATCTAAATAGACGAATCGGAATTTTTAGTCCGAAGGGAGGTTTCATAACATGATCCAACAAGAATCTCGTTTGAAAGTTGCTGACAACTCTGGTGCACGTGAACTTTTAACAATTAAAGTATTAGGCGGCTCTGGTCGTAAATATGCTAACATTGGTGACATTATCGTTGCTACGGTAAAACAAGCAACACCAGGTGGCGTTGTTAAAAAAGGTGACGTTGTTAAAGCAGTAGTAGTACGTACGAAGAGCGGAGCTCGTCGTCCGGACGGTTCTTACATCAAATTTGATGAAAACGCAGCGGTTATCATTAAAGACGATAAGAGCCCACGTGGTACTCGTATCTTCGGACCAGTAGCTCGTGAATTACGTGATAGCAACTTCATGAAGATCGTTTCTTTAGCTCCAGAAGTTCTATAATTTAAGGTATTGCCTTGCTAAGGAGGTGCAGAATTAAGATGCATGTAAAAAAAGGTGATAAAGTACAGGTAATCACTGGTAAAGACAAAGGAAAACAAGGCGTTATCCTTGTGGCTTTCCCAAAGCAAAACCGTGTTATCGTTGAGGGTGTTAACATCGTTAAAAAACACTCTAAGCCATCTCAATTAAATCCACAAGGTGGAATTATTACTAAAGAAGCACCTATTCACGTTTCTAACGTTATGATTTTAGATCCGAAAACAGGTGAACCTACTCGCGTAGGCTTCAAAGTAGAAGATGGTAAAAAAGTTCGTATTGCAAAAAAATCTGGTGAATTATTAGATAAATAATTTTCTTAAGAAAGGAGGTCACTTCATTGAATCGCCTTAAAGAGAAGTTCCAAAAGGAAATTACTCCTGCTCTAGTGAGCAAGTTTAACTATAAATCTGTGATGGAAGTACCGAAAATCGAAAAGATCGTAATCAACACTGGTGTTGGTGACGCGGTATCTAACTCAAAAGCTTTAGACAATGCAGTAGAAGAATTAACACAAATCGCAGGTCAAAAACCTGTTGTAACTCGTGCTAAAAAATCAATCGCTGGTTTCCGTCTTCGTGAAGGTATGCCAATCGGTGCGAAAGTAACTTTACGCGGCGAGCAAATGTATGAGTTCTTCGACAAATTAGTATCGGTTTCTTTACCACGTGTACGTGATTTCCGTGGTGTTTCTAAGAAATCATTCGATGGTCGTGGGAACTACACATTAGGTGTTAAAGAGCAACTTATCTTCCCTGAGATTGATTATGATAAAGTAAGCAAAGTACGCGGTATGGACATCGTAATCGTTACTACAGCGAAAACTGATGAAGAAGCTCGTGAACTTTTAACACAATTCGGTATGCCATTCCAAAAATAATGGAAGCCAACGCTAAGTAGAGGAGGCGAAAACGTGGCTAAAAAATCTATGATAGCGAAACAAAAGCGTACTCCTAAGTTTAAAGTACAAGAGTATACACGTTGCGAACGCTGCGGTCGTCCGCATTCTGTATACCGCAAATTTAAACTTTGCCGTATTTGTTTCCGTGAACTTGCATATAAAGGTCAAATTCCTGGTGTTAAAAAAGCTAGTTGGTAAAACCCACAAATGGGAAGGAGGTAAAACACATGGTGATGACAGATCCAATTGCAGACATGCTTACTCGCATCCGTAATGCGAACATGGTACGTCATGAGAAATTAGAGGTTCCTGCTTCTAAAATCAAAAAAGAGATCGCTGAACTTTTAAAACGTGAAGGTTTCATTCGTGATGTAGAATACATCGAGGATAACAAACAAGGTATCCTTCGTATTTTCCTGAAATATGGTGCAAACAATGAACGTGTAATCACTGGATTAAAACGTATCAGTAAACCTGGCTTACGCGTTTACGCTAAAGCTGACGAAGTACCACGTGTACTTAACGGATTAGGTATCGCTCTTGTTTCTACATCTAAGGGAGTAATGACAGACAAAGACGCTCGTCAATTACAAACTGGTGGAGAAGTAGTAGCATACGTTTGGTAATATATATTTAAAACGAACGGAGGTGTGACCACATGTCTCGTATTGGTAAAAAGATTCTTGAAATCCCTGCAGGTGTTACTATTACAATTGCAGAAGACAATACTGTAACAGTAAAAGGCCCTAAAGGTGAATTAACTCGTAAATTCAATGCTGATATGTCTATCAAAATTGAAGAAAATACACTAACAGTTGAGCGTCCATCTGAACAGAAGGAACACCGTGCATTACACGGTACAACTCGTGCTTTAATCGGAAACATGGTTGAAGGTGTAACTGCAGGTTTCGCACGCGGACTTGAATTAGTCGGTGTTGGTTACCGTGCTCAAAAACAAGGAGATAAACTTGTTTTAAGCGTAGGTTATTCTCATCCAGTAGAAATGACTCCGGAAGCAGGTCTTGAAGTTGAAGTACCTGCACCAACTAAAATCGTAATTAAAGGTATCGACAAGCAACGTGTTGGCGAATTTGCTGCTAACATCCGTGCTGTACGTGCTCCTGAGCCTTACAAAGGTAAAGGTATTCGTTACGAAGGCGAAGTTGTTCGTCGTAAAGAAGGTAAAACTGCTAAGTAAACCCGTTAGGTGAGAGAAAGGAGTGACAAGAAAATGATCACTAAAGCTGATAAAAATGCGACTCGTAAGAAAAGACATGCACGTGTACGTGCTAAACTTACTGGTACTGCAGAGCGTCCACGTTTAAACGTGTTCCGTTCTAACCAACATATTTACGCTCAAGTTATTGATGATGTGAATGGTGTAACGTTAGTAAGTGCATCTACTCTTGATAAAGACCTTGCTCTTAACGGTACTAGCAATACTGAAGCTGCTACGAAAGTTGGAGAATCAGTTGCTAAGCGTGCTGTAGAGAAAGGCGTTAAAGAAGTAGTATTCGATCGCGGTGGTTACTTATACCATGGCCGTGTTAAAGCTCTAGCTGAAGCTGCTCGTGAGGCTGGATTACAATTTTAATGGTCAAAGGAGGGAAAATTGATGCATCGCATTGACCCAAGTAAATTAGAACTTGAAGAACGTGTAGTTACGATAAATCGTGTCGCGAAAGTTGTTAAGGGTGGTCGTCGTTTCCGCTTTGCTGCACTAGTTGTAGTTGGCGATAAAAACGGTCATGTTGGATTCGGTACTGGTAAAGCACAAGAGGTACCAGACGCAATTCGCAAAGCTATCGAAGACGCTAAGAAAAATTTAATCGCTGTACCATTAGTTGGTACAACAATTCCACACACAATCAACGGTCACTTTGGAGCTGGTGAAGTATTCTTAAAACCTGCTGCTGAGGGTACTGGTGTTATTGCTGGTGGACCTGTTCGTGCGGTTCTTGAATTAGCTGGTGTACAAGATATTCTTTCGAAATCTCTTGGTTCTAACACACCAATCAACATGATTCGCGCTACTGTGAACGGATTAAGCGAACTTAAGCGCGCTGAAGATGTTGCAAAATTACGCGGTAAATCTGTAGAAGAGCTACTAGGTTAAGGAGGGAAAACAAATGGCGAAAAAGTTAGAAATTACCCTCACTCGTAGTGTAATTGGTCGTCCACAAGATCAACGTGCGACGGTAGAAGCTTTAGGTCTTAAAAAGTTGAATTCAACTGTAGTTAAGGAAGAAACTCCTGCTATTCTTGGTATGATCAACAAAGTTTCTCACCTTTTAACTGTAAAAGAAGCTTAAGGATAACTCATTAATATAAGGAGGTGCCTGGGAATGAAACTTCATGAATTAAAACCTGCAGAAGGTTCTCGTAAAGTACGTAACCGTGTCGGTCGTGGTATCGGTTCTGGTAACGGTAAAACTGCTGGTAAAGGTCATAAAGGACAAAACGCACGTTCTGGTGGCGGTGTTCGTCTTGGCTTCGAAGGTGGTCAAACTCCATTATTCCGTCGTTTACCAAAACGCGGCTTCACAAACATTAACCGTAAAGAGTTTACTATTGTAAACTTATCAACGTTAAATCGTTTTGAAGATGGTACAGAAGTAACACCTGAATTATTGCTGGAAACTGGCGTTATCAGCAAGTTAAACGACGGTGTTAAAATTCTTGCAAGCGGAGCAGTAGAGAAAAAACTAACTGTTAAAGCGCACAAGTTCTCTTCAAGTGCTAAAGAAGCAATTGAAGCAGCTGGCGGATCAGTTGAGGTGATCTAATGTTTCGTACAATCTCCAACTTTATGCGCGTTGCTGAGATAAGACGTAAAATATTATTCACTTTAGCGATGTTAATCGTATTCAGGATTGGCACGTTTATCCCAGTGCCATTTACAAATGGAGACGTACTGAAAGCACAAGACCAATTAAATGCTTTAGGCATCCTAAATACATTTGGCGGTGGCGCCTTGAAAAACTTCTCCATCTTCGCGATGGGAATCATGCCGTATATTACAGCATCCATCATCGTGCAATTATTGCAGATGGATGTTGTTCCTAAATTTTCGGAATGGTCGAAGCAAGGTGAAATGGGCCGTCGTAAACTAACGCAATTCACGCGTTACTTTACAATTGTTCTTGCGTTTATTCAGGGGTTTGGTATGTCAATCGGTTTTAACGGTATGGTAGGTGGGCAATTAATTTTGAATCCTGGTTGGAGCACTTATTTATACATTGCTACGGTACTGACTGCTGGTACTGCATTTTTAATGTGGTTAGGCGAACAGATTACAGCTAAAGGTGTAGGTAATGGTATTTCCATCCTTATCTTTGGCGGTATTGCTGCAGCGATTCCAAGTGTTATATCTCAAGTGTATCAACAACAGTTTCAAAATATCGGAGATCAATTGTTCATGAGTATCGTTAAAGTTGCATTGATTTTACTAGCTGTGCTAGCAGTTATTGTTGGTGTTATTTTCATTCAACAAGCTGTTAGAAAGATCCCAATTCAATACGCGAAGCGTGTAACAGGAGGGAATGGGAATCATGCTGGAGCACAAAACACACATTTACCGCTTAAGGTAAATAGTGCGGGTGTTATTCCAGTCATTTTTGCTGTTTCATTCTTAATTACGCCTCCAACTATTGCACAGTTCTTCCCGAAACATGATGTATCGCAGTGGATTATTGCAAACTTTAACTATTCTCACCCAGTGGGAATGATCATATATGTTGCGCTCATTGTAGCCTTCACATATTTCTATGCATTTGTTCAGGTTAATCCAGAGCAAATGTCAGAGAATCTAAACAAGCAAGGTGGATATGTTCCAGGTATTCGTCCGGGTAAGAATACAGAACAATATCTAACAAAAATCTTGTATCGTTTGACCTTTGTAGGATCAATTTTCCTAGCAGCGATTGCAATCTTACCAGTTATTTTTACGAAATTGGGAAATCTTCCTCCATCTGCACAGATTGGTGGAACGAGTATGTTAATCGTTGTCGGCGTTGCTTTAGAAACAATGAAGCAGCTAGAAAGCCAACTGGTAAAACGCCATTACAAAGGGTTTATCAAGCAGTGAGTAAGTGGGAAGAACTATCTTCCCTACATGCTCATGTACTGAGGGGGAACAAGGATGAACTTAATTTTAATGGGGCTTCCTGGTGCTGGTAAAGGTACACAAGCCGAACAGATTGTAGCCAAGTATAACATCCCTCACATTTCAACAGGAGATATGTTCCGTGCAGCTATGAAGGCTGAAACTGAAATGGGTCTACAAGCAAAATCTTTTATTGATAAAGGTGCACTTGTTCCAGATGAAGTTACAATCGGAATTGTTCGTGAACGTTTAAGTCAAGAAGACTGCGTAAGAGGTTTCTTACTAGACGGTTTCCCACGAACTGTTGCACAAGCATCAGCTCTTGAAGAGATTATGAAAGATCTTGGCAAAAAAATCGACTATGTTTTAAACATTAATGTGGATTCAGGGTTGTTATTAAAACGCCTTACAGGCCGTCGCATTTGTAAAGAGTGCGGTGCGACTTACCACTTAGAATTCAATCCACCAGCAAAAGCTGATGTGTGCGATAAATGTGGTGGCGAATTATACCAACGTTCTGATGACAATGAAGAAACTGTAGCAAATCGTTTAGATGTAAATATTAAGCAAACAAAACCTTTGCTTGATTTCTACGACGAGCTTGGTTACTTAAAAAGCATTAATGGTGAGCAAGATATCAATAAAGTATTTGCTGATATCGATGTTCTCATCGGAGGCTTAGCGTAATGATCATCTGCAAAACTCCTCGCGAGATAGAAATCATGCGAGAAGCTGGCAGAATCGTTGCTTTAACTCATCAAGAGTTGAAACAGCACATTACTCCAGGAATTACAACGAAAGAGCTCGATCAAATAGCGGAAAAGACGATTCAAAAATATGGTGCTACGCCATCTTTTAAAGGATACAACGGATTTCCGGGGAGCATATGTGCTTCTGTAAATGAAGAGCTTGTACACGGAATTCCAGGAAAGCGCAAGCTCAAAGAGGGCGATATCATCAGTATCGATATTGGTGCGAAATACAATGGGTACCATGGAGATTCTGCATGGACGTATCCAGTTGGAAACATTTCTGAATCTGTTCAAAAGCTACTTGATGTCACAGAAAAATCGTTGTATCTTGGTCTAGAACAAGTAAAACCAGGCGAGAGATTATCAAATATCTCACATGCGGTTCAAACCCATGCTGAAGAGAATGGATTCTCGATCGTTAGGGAGTATGTTGGTCACGGAATCGGGCAAGACTTACATGAGGACCCTCAAATCCCGCACTATGGTCCACCAAATAGAGGCCCTAGATTAAAGCCGGGAATGGTCATCTGTGTTGAGCCGATGGTGAATCAAGGAAGACGATATGTAAAAACACTATCTGATGACTGGACAGTGGTAACGGTAGATGGTAAATGGTGTGCCCATTTTGAGCACACGATTGCTCTTACAGAAGCAGGATACGAAATCCTTACCACTTTATAAGTAGCTGGCTCTCCGGGATTTCAGAGCAGTGTAAAATGTTACTGATTTGAAGAAGGGAGAACTATTGAATGGCTAAAGATGATGTAATTGAAGTCGAAGGTACCGTTCTTGAAACGTTGCCAAATGCTATGTTCAAAGTAGAATTAGAGAATGGGCATGTCGTATTGGCTCACGTTTCTGGTAAAATCCGTATGAACTTCATTCGTATTTTACCAGGAGACAAAGTTACGGTAGAATTATCTCCGTACGATTTAAATCGTGGTCGTATTACGTACCGTTTTAAATAATATAGCACTCCGTAATCTTTAAGGAGGTTCGAGACATGAAAGTAAGACCGTCAGTTAAACCAATCTGCGAAAAATGTAAAGTTATTCGTAGACGTGGAAAAGTAATGGTTATTTGTGAAAACCCTAAACATAAACAAAAACAAGGTTAATCAGAAGGAGGTGCATTCAGAATGGCACGTATCGCAGGTGTAGATATTCCTCGAGACAAACGCGTTGTTATTTCTTTAACTTACGTATTCGGCATTGGTCGCACAACTGCTGAAAAAATTCTTACTGAAGCTGGTATTTCTTCAGAAACACGAGTTCGTGATTTAACGGAAGACGAATTAGGACGTATCCGTGATGTTATCGATCGTATTAAAGTTGAGGGAGACCTTCGTCGTGAAGTATCTCTTAACATTAAACGTCTAATGGAGATCGGTTCTTACCGTGGTCTTCGTCACCGTCGTGGTTTACCAGTTCGTGGTCAAAATTCTAAAAACAATGCTCGTACACGTAAAGGTCCACGTCGTACAGTAGCAAATAAAAAGAAATAATAAGTAAAGGAGGTTGAACTAACAATGGCACGTAAAACAAACACTCGTAAAAAACGTGTGAAAAAGAATATCGAAGCTGGTATAGCTCATATTCGTTCTACTTTCAACAACACAATCGTAACACTTACAGATACTCACGGTAACGCACTTTCTTGGTCTAGTGCTGGTGCACTTGGTTTCCGTGGATCTCGTAAATCTACTCCATTCGCTGCGCAAATGGCTGCTGAAGCTGCTGCTAAAGTTGCAATGGAGCACGGTTTAAAAACTTTAGAGGTTACTGTTAAAGGTCCTGGTGCTGGTCGTGAAGCTGCAATTCGTGCTCTTCAAGCTGCAGGTCTAGAAGTAACAGCAATTAGAGATGTTACTCCAGTTCCTCATAATGGATGTCGTCCGCCAAAACGTCGTCGTGTGTAATTTTTCTGTATAGAATTTTCCCTTTTGTCTATAATGGATATGATGCATTATCGAGAAATTTCGTACAGAAACATCGCTTGTTGTGCACAATCGGGAACTGCCTAAGGGGGACTTTCGGTTAGACAGGGGTTATACCTTTGTTTAACCGGGGTTTCGACGTTTTGAAGGAGGGTTTAGTTAATGATTGAAATCGAAAAGCCGAAAATCGAAACGGTTGAACTTAACGAAGATGCTAAATATGGTAAATTCGTAATTGAACCGCTTGAGCGTGGATATGGTACTACTTTGGGTAACTCCTTACGTCGTATTCTTTTATCCTCACTCCCTGGTGCCGCTGTTACTGCTATCCAAATCGATGGCGTATTACATGAATTTTCAACAGTTGAGGGCGTAGTAGAAGACGTTACGACGATCATCTTAAACTTGAAAAAGTTAGCTCTTAAAATCTACTCTGAAGAAGAGAAGACGTTGGAAATTGATGTGCAGGGCGAAGGTATTGTCACAGCTGCTGATATTACTCACGATAGTGATGTAGAAATCTTAAATCCAGATTTACACATTGCAACGTTAGCAAAAGATGCGCATTTCCGCGTGCGTTTAACTGCAAAGCGTGGCCGTGGGTATACGCCAGCTGATGCAAATAAAAGCGAAGATCAACCAATAGGAGTAATTCCTATTGATTCTATTTATACTCCAGTATCACGTGTGACTTACCAAGTGGAAAAGACACGTGTCGGACAAGTGGCTAATTATGATAAGCTTACGCTTGATGTATGGACGGATGGAAGCATCGGGCCAAAAGAAGCTATCTCTTTAGGTGCCAAAATCTTAACTGAGCATTTAAATATCTTTGTTGGTTTAACTGATGAAGCACAAAATGCTGAGATTATGGTCGAGAAGGAAGAAGATCAAAAAGAGAAAGTTCTTGAGATGACTATCGAAGAACTAGACCTTTCTGTTCGTTCTTATAATTGCCTAAAACGTGCAGGAATTAATACTGTACAAGAGCTTGCGAACAAAACAGAAGAAGATATGATGAAAGTTCGTAACTTAGGACGTAAATCCTTAGAAGAAGTTAAACATAAACTTGAGGAATTAGGTTTAGGTTTACGTAAAGACGACTGAGGATTTAAACCCATGAACAAAGGAGGGAACTACGAATGGCATACAGAAAATTAGGCCGTACAAGTGCGCAACGTAAAGCTATGTTACGTGACTTAGCTACTGATTTAATTATCAACGAGCGCATCCAAACGACAGAAACTCGTGCAAAAGAACTTCGTTCTGTAGTGGAAAAAATGATCACTTTAGGTAAACGCGGAGATCTTCATGCTCGTCGTCAAGCAGCAGCTTTCATTCGCAATGAAGTAGCTAACGCTGAGACTGGTCAAGATGCACTTCAAAAATTATTCGCTGATGTAGCTCCACGCTATGCTGAGCGCCAAGGCGGATACACTCGTATTGCAAAAATTGGTCCACGTCGCGGAGACGCAGCACCAATGGTAATTATCGAGTTAGTATAATGATAATTAAAAGGGCAGGACAGTTCTTTTCAAGAAACTGGTCATGGCCCTTTTTTTTAAATATAAAAATAGGCGAGCTTGGCGAAGGAAAGGGTGCCTTCTATTGAAAAAAGAGAAACTTCGGATAGGAAATATATCATTTCAATATCCTGGGGCAGCCACGTATGCATTAAAAGATGTTTCATTTTCCTTATATGAGGGAGAATGGGTATCTATTATTGGACAAAACGGTTCAGGAAAGTCTACACTTGCAAAATTATTGAATGGTTTGTTTTTGCCCGAAGCAGGGACTATTACAGTAAATGATTCAATGGTTTTATCAGAGGAAACGGTATGGGATGTTCGAAAACAAATTGGAATGGTATTTCAAAATCCAGATAATCAATTTGTTGGAACAACAGTGCAAGATGATGTTGTATTTGGTTTAGAGAATATCGGAATGCCAAGAGAACAAATGATTGAAAGATTAGAACAGGCCTTACGACTTGTCCGTATGGAAGATTTTCTTAATGATGAGCCTCATTCCTTATCTGGTGGGCAAAAACAGCGAGTGGCAATAGCAGGCGTTTTAGCACTTCAGCCATCTATTTTAATATTAGATGAAGCAACGTCAATGTTAGATCCTCAAGGAAGACGTGAAGTAGTAGAAACGGTTAGACAACTTGTTAATCAAAAAGGTATTACCGTGTTATCAATTACGCACGATTTAGAAGAAGCGGCGCAGTCAGATCGTGTCATTATTTTAAATAAGGGAGAAATATTAGAGGAAGGGATTCCAGAGAAAATTTTCAAGTCCTCTCATATGCTCCAAGAAATTGGCTTAGATGTACCGTTTTCGGTGAAAATAGCAGAATTATTAAAAAGAAATGAAATTCTTTTGCAAAATACGCATCTTACAATGGAAAGCTTGGTGAACGAACTTTGGAGATTACATTCCAAAAAGTAGAACATCGTTATCAATATAAAACTCCATTTGAAAGACGCGCACTTTATGATGTAGACGTGTCGTTTCCAAGTGGGGGCTATTATGCCATTATCGGTCATACTGGTTCAGGTAAGTCGACGATGATTCAACATTTAAATGGTTTATTGCAGCCGACAAATGGTACAGTTCAAATTGGTGAACATTTGATTTCGGCAGGAAAGAAAGAAAAAAAGCTAAAGTCACTACGTAAAAAAGTAGGGGTTGTCTTTCAATTCCCGGAACATCAGTTGTTTGAAGAAACTGTGGAGAAAGATATTTGCTTCGGACCTACTAATTTCGGGGTATCTGGAGACGAAGCGAAGCAAAAGGCTAGAGAGGCAATAGAACTTGTAGGGCTAGAACCGGAACTGTTAACACGTTCTCCGTTCGAATTAAGTGGTGGACAAATGAGACGTGTTGCTATAGCGGGTGTACTGGCAATGGAACCTGAAGTGCTTGTATTAGATGAACCTACAGCAGGTCTAGATCCAAAAGGGCAGAACGAACTTATGCAGATGTTTTATAAGTTGCATAAGGAGAAAGGGCTTACAGTTATCCTTGTAACGCATAATATGGAAGATGCTGCTCAGTATGCGGAACAAATTGTAGTTATGCATAAAGGAACGGTCTTTTTGCAAGGAAGTGCAGAGGAAGTATTTTCACATGCTGATGAACTAGAGAAAATTGGTGTGGATCTTCCTATGTCATTAAAGTATAAACGTGCAATTGAAGAGAAGTTTGGTATTTCAATTCCAAAGGCTACCTTATCTTTAGAGGATCTTACTCATGAAGTTGTGCAGGTGTTACGAAAAGGTGGTCATGAATCATGCAGCAGTTGATTATTGGGAGATATATCCCGGGGAATTCACTTATTCATCAACTTGATCCACGTACGAAGCTGCTGATTGTCTTTTTATATGTATTTGTTGTTTTCTTAGCAAATAATGCGATTTCATATGGATTTTTATTTTTATATGCACTCATTGCTTTATTTTTTGCAAAAGTGCCGATTCGTTATGTACTTTCGGGCTTAAAACCAATTTTATGGATTTTTCTTTTTACATTTTTCCTGCATATTTTTACAAATAAAGAGGGGGATGTACTACTCCAGCTTGGTTGGTTTTCGATACATGAAAAAGGATTAGAGCAAGGGATATACATTTCTGTACGGTTCTTCGTTATTATTTTAATGACGACATTATTAACGTTAACGACGACACCTATTGAAATTACAGATGGTTTGGAGACGTTATTAAAGCCATTGAAGCGTATAAAGGTTCCTGTTCATGAAATCGCATTAATGATGTCAATTTCTCTTCGTTTTATCCCGACATTAATGGATGAAACGAGTAAAATAATGAAAGCACAAGCATCACGTGGTATTGATTTCGCTGGTGGACCGATAAAAGATAGAATGAAAGCTATTATCTCACTGCTCGTTCCTCTGTTTATCAGTGCTTTTAAGCGTGCAGAGGACTTAGCTATTGCGATGGAAGCTCGTGGATATCAAAGTGGTGAAGGACGTACTAAATTTAGGCAACTACGCTGGAAAACAAGCGATACAGTAACGATTGTAAGCTTATTTTGTTTAGCTTGTATTTTGGCATGGGTGCGATCGTAATGGAGAATAGAGAAATGGATAGAATAAAATGTACGGTTGCATATGATGGTATGCATTTTTGTGGTTATCAAATTCAGCCGAAGCATCGTACTGTTCAACAGGAGATAGAAAAAGCATTACAGAAATTGCATAAGGGAGAACTTGTTCGTGTTCAGGCGTCTGGTAGAACAGATTCTACGGTTCATGCAAAAGGGCAAGTAATACACTTTGATACTCCTTTGTCTCTTGAGGAGTGGCAATGGAATAACGCTTTAAATACAATGTTGCCAGATGATATTGTTATTAGGCGAGTAGAGAAAAAAACAGAAGAATTTCATGCACGTTACGGTGTTGAGAAAAAAGAATATCGTTATCGTGTATTATTATCAAAGACTGCGGATGTATTCCGTAGAAATTACGTATATCAATATCCATATCCGCTCGAAATCAATTCTATAAGAAAAGCAATTCCTTATTTTATTGGAACGCATGATTTCACTTCTTTTTGCTCGGCAAAAACTGACAAAAAAGATAAAGTGCGAACAATTTATGAAATCGAGTTAATTGAGCAAGATGATGAATTAATTTTTCGTTTTGTAGGTAATGGATTTTTATATAATATGGTCAGAATTATTGTTGGTACGTTACTTAACGTAGGGCAAGGAAAGCTTGATCCTGATAGCATTCCAGAGATTTTAGCGAAACAAAATCGTCAGTTTGCTGGAAAGATGGCTCCAGGTCATGGGCTTTACCTATGGGAGGTAAACTATAACAACTAATCCTGGTGTAACATTTGCTTGACATTAGAAACTCAAAAGTATATCATAACATATGGTATTGTTTCTAAAACCACGATTAGCCCCGGAAGGAAATCGTGTTTAAGATAAACAATAGATTTTTTCTATGGAAAAGATAACGAGGAGGGAAACACATGCGTACGACTTTTATGGCAAAAGCTAACGAAGTTGAGCGTAAATGGTATGTGGTTGATGCTGAAGGTCAAACTTTAGGTCGCCTATCTACTGAAGTAGCATCCATTTTACGTGGTAAAAACAAACCTACATTTACACCACACGTTGACACGGGTGATCATGTAATTATTATTAACGCTGAGAAAATTCATTTAACAGGTAATAAATTAAACGATAAAATTTACTACCGTCACACTAACCACCCAGGTGGACTTAAGCAAAGAACAGCTCTTGAAATGCGTACAAACTACCCTGTACAAATGTTAGAGCTTGCAATTAAAGGCATGCTTCCAAAAGGACGCTTAGGCCGTCAAGTTTCTAAGAAACTTAACGTGTATGCTGGAGCAGAGCATCCACACCAAGCACAAAAACCAGAAGTTTACGAACTTCGCGGATAATTAATTAAAGGAGGGCTTACTTTGGCACAGGTTCAATACTATGGCACTGGACGTCGTAAGAGTTCAGTAGCGCGCGTACGCCTAGTTCCAGGCGAAGGACGCGTTATCATTAACGGTCGTGATTTTGAAAACTATATCCCATTTGCTGCATTACGTGAAGTAGTGAAACAACCTCTAGTTGCAACAGAAACTTTAGGTAACTACGATGTACTTGTAAACGTAAATGGTGGTGGATACACTGGTCAAGCTGGTGCTATTCGTCACGGTATTTCTCGCGCTTTATTAAAAGCTGATCCAGAATACCGTCTAACACTAAAACGTGCAGGTCTATTAACTCGTGACGCACGTATGAAAGAGCGTAAAAAATACGGTCTTAAAGGCGCACGTCGTGCACCTCAGTTCTCAAAACGTTAATTTTTGCGAACTACAAACCCCAACCATTTTGGTTGGGGTTTTTTTGTGTTTCATTCCTCTTTTACAATTTTTTTAGCTTGGAATATTTTAGTGCTACGGCCTCGCGTATGCTTCTTCTTTAGAAGTTTAGACTATACGTATTAGGGAGGTTTATAAGTACTATGAATGTCATTGTCAGCTTACAAGAAAAACAAAAAGAAAAGCAGTTAAAATACGAGCGGAAGATGCTGCGAGAATTATCATTAAAAACATTGCGCTCAAATATTCGTGATGCCTTTCAAATGCAAGAGCTTCATCGTCAGTATGAAGATTACTGTATTGAATTAGGGATAGAATCTTATTTATTAGGAGCGAGATATAGTAAATTTGGTTATTATGGTGAATCGTTTTTTGATGTGAAATATAGAGCTTTAGAAGAAGAACAACAATTAACTGAAACGCTATTTCAATTTTTAACGAGTATGACTATGCGAGAAATAAAGTTGAAAGATGAGGAATTACTTTTTGAATCTTGTCAGCAGTTTATAGGATTGTGGTGGCAAGAAGGGTATGAAAAAGGTGAAAGAAGATATCGATTAAAGCTTCATTAAGACAAGCATAAACTTTCCTCTTGTCCCATATAAGTAATTAGAGGGACTAGCTGGAGGAGGAAAGGTATGAAGAGAATTCGAATTATCTCTTTTGCACTCGCTGCGGTTGTTTTGTTTTTTTTAGTCAAACAAGAATTTCAAATCACAAAATCGTGGCGAGCTTGGAATTTACCCTTATCAGGGAAAGTAATCGTATTAGATGCTGGGCATGGTGGACCAGATGGAGGGGCTGTTGGTGGAAAGGATATTATAGAAAAGGATATTACGCTTGAAATTACAAAAAAGGTACAAGACTATTTACAAGAACAAGGTGCACTAGTTATTTTAACGCGTGAGGGAGATTATGATTTAGCTAACAAAGATACAAAGTCATATAGTAGACGTAAAGCGGAGGATTTAAAAAAACGTGTAGAAATCATCAATAAACCAGATATAGACTTTTTTGCAAGCATTCATTTAAATGCTTTAACTAGTAGTGGATCGAAAGGCGCACAAACATTCTACTATCGCTCTTCAATTGAAAATGAACGTGCTGCTAAATTTATACAGGCTGAATTGAGAACGAGTTTAGAAAATACGAATCGTTCTGCTAAAACAATCTCTCACGTATACTTATTGAAGTATGCGAAAACACCAGGTGCTTTAATTGAAGCCGGCTTTTTATCGAATGTGAACGAAAGGTATATGTTAAATTCGGAGAAATATCAACAGAAGGTAGCAGCTGCAATATACCGTGGTATATTGCGTTATTTCACGGAAAAAGGAAATCCTCCAGAATAAGGAGGATTTTTTTGAGTTTCTCTCGTTAACGAAGTTTTCGGAAAATATGTTATACTGGAAATGTAAACGCATTAATTTGAAGAATAAACAAAGATGAATTCAATTAACATTACGTTATTTTTCATACAGGGGGCTGGGTTAATTATGGTAACGAAAGAACAAGTGGTTGAAGCGTTAGAAGGGATTGTAGATCCGTTTTTACATAAAACATTAAAAGAAACAAGTGCAATTAAAGAGGTAACAGTCAAGCCTGAGAAGGAACATGTGAGTGTCAAAATTGCAATCGTAAAAACTGGTACAGCGGAACAAATGCAGTTGCAGTCTGGAATTGTAAAGTTAGTAAAAGAACTTGGAGCAGCAACAGTTGGACTTCGTTTTGCAGAATTTACAGAAGAGGAATTAGCTCAGTTTGCACTAGAACAAGAAGCAGAGCAAAGTGAATCTTTATTGTCACCAAATTCAAAAACGACATTCTTAGCAGTAGCGAGTGGAAAAGGTGGCGTGGGAAAATCAACCGTTTCCGTTAACCTTGCAGTTGCTTTAGCTCGTTTAGGAAAAAAAGTTGGTATTATTGATGCGGACATTTACGGTTTTAGTGTGCCAGACATGATGGGGATAGAAAAACGTCCCATCGTAAGAGGTGACAAGATAATTCCGGTGGAACGTTTAGGTGTAAAGGTAATCTCAATGGGCTTCTTTGTAGAGGATAATGCACCAGTTATTTGGAGAGGACCTATGCTTGGGAAAATGTTAAACCACTTCTTCACAGAAGTGGAATGGGGCGATTTAGATTATTTAGTACTAGATTTACCACCAGGAACAGGTGATGTTGCGTTAGATGTGCACTCAATGTTGCCATCTTGCAAAGAGATTATTGTAACGACGCCTCATCCAACAGCTGCGTTTGTAGCAGCGCGTGCTGGAGCGATGGCATTACGCACTGAACATAGTATTCTCGGTGTTGTTGAGAACATGGCATATTTTGAAAGTAAGGTAACTGGTGAGAAAGAATATGTATTTGGAAGAGGCGGGGGAGATAAGTTGGCTACCGAACTACAAACAAATGTTCTTGGTCGTATTCCGCTGCAACAACCTGATTGGAATAAAGAAGACTTTGCTCCTTCAGTATATGAAGATACACATACAACCGGCATTATTTATAGTAAAATAGCCGAAGTGGTAATTGATAAAACAGCTGTTACACAAAAATAAAGTGAAACTTTAATCAGTGGAGTTCATCTGTTACTGGCAACAATAAGGGTTTTGTTACTAGTAAACTTTTCGCTTAACTAGAGGGCCATTTTGTCTGTTAATAGCAAGATAAAGTAATAACGAGTGGACAATTTATACATTGTCCACTCGTTATTATAGTTATTATTTTCACTGTTCTTCCTTCTTCTCGCCTTGAGAACCACCGTCACCGCCTGCTTCTTTCTTATCAGATCCACCTTTTTCAGCCTTTTGTACACCTTTACTAATGATATCAATCATCTTGGATTGGAAGAGTGGACTTTCAGCAGTTTCTGTTAGTACTTGTTGTAGATATTGACGGTATTCTTTACTCTTCATTGTTTGTAACATCATTTTTTCTACTTCAGGATTTTTCATGATTTCTATAACGCCTGCTTGGTATTCAGGGTCTTTTAATAAGGTTTTCATTAATTGGGTTTGTTCTTTCCCCATACTTTTAGCGAACTTCGATGAGAACTCAGGATCTTTAAAGAGCTTTTCCCAGAATTGTTGCCCTTTATCGGATACCATTGCATCTTCAATCGTTTTCTTTACTACTGTTTCATCTAGTATGAGTGCTTGTTTCATTTTTTCATCAGTTAATACATCTTGAATAGCTTTCTTACCTTGATCTGTTTTTAAAATATCAACAATCATTTTCTTTGTTTGATCGTAATCTAGTTCGGATTTCGTTTCTTTTCCTTGTGCGCATGCTACAAGTGCGATAAGTAGAAAAGAAGAAACGAAAATGAATAGTATCCGTTTCATAAGTTGGAACTCCTTTCAGCACAGTTCTCTCTTTTTAATATAAATATCTTTAAGGAATTTATACATGAACATGGCTAGCTTTTTGAAATTGTCATTGATACAATTTAATTAGAAATATAAGGATAATGGGGGATGTGTTGTGAATAGCCGCAAGTGGGTACGACTATTTTTAACGACGTTGTTTCTTGGTGGGATTAGCACAGTTATTATTGGTTTTGTTTTGGAGTGGGACAGGTACAATGAATTTTTTCAAAATTTCGACGTTAAGGAGATTTTAGCGGTATCTTTCTGGTTGATGGGTGTAGGATTTATTTTTAGCGTTATAAGTCAAATGGGATTCTTTGCATATTTAACAATCCATCGTTTTGGACTAGGGATGTTTCGCTCATCGTCTTTATGGAATGCAGTCCAGCTCTTCTTTATTGCATTCGTATTATTTGATTTTGTGTATTTAAGGTCTGTACTTATTGCAAATGGGGAAGTCTCATTGGGGAATAACATACTTGTTGCTGGAATTTTATTTGTGTTTGGAGCAATTGTTGCTTATGTAAAAAGTAAAGAAACAAATAAAAAAGCATTTGTGCCAGCTCTGTTCTTTATGGTTGTTGTAACAATTCTTGAATGGGTACCGGCGCTTCGGATTAATGATACAGATTGGTTATATTTAATGGTTATACCGCTATTGTTATGTAATGCATATCAATTACTTGTATTACATCGTTTAATCGGAAAAACGAGTAAACCTGCTTAATAGAGAGAGGTTTTATACACCGGCAGTTATATTACTGGAAATGGTGTGATTAAAAAAGCTCTACCACCTTCTTGAAAGGTAGTAGAGCTTTTTATACGTGAAGAGTAGTAGGGACGAAGCTATTTCACATCTTCACTTTTCGTACTTGTGTTGGAAATAAGTTGTGATACGGATATTTGCTCATATCCATCACTTTTTAATTTTTGCAGGAGCAGCGGTAAAGCTCTATTTGTTTGAAGGGCAGAATCGGATGCGTGTAATAAGACAATATCTCCACCTTTCAAATTATTAGAGACGGTGGAAACGATGTGGTTTACACCTGGGTTTTTCCAATCGTTTGAATTATTACTCCAATGCACGACGGTGTATCCAAGTGATTCTGCAATTTTAAGGGTTGCCTTGTTAAATTCGCCACTAGGTGGACGTAACAGTTTGACTTGTTTTACACCAAGTTTTGTAAAAACATCTTGTGCTCGTAAAAGGTCTCGTCTTATTTCATTCGTCTCTAGAGAAGTATAAGATGTGTAATTGTAACCCATACTACCGATTTCGTGTCCATCTTTCATGATGCGCTCTACAATATCGGGGTGTCTTTCGGCCCATGCAGCAGAAAGGAAGAAGGTTGCATTCTTAATTTCTCTTTCTTTAAGAGTATCAAGGATTGGAATTGCTTTTTTGTCTCCCCAACTAATATCAAACGTAAATGCAACTTGCTTTTTAGCGGTATCTCCTTTGTAAATTACTTTAGGGCCTGTAGCAGTTGAAAAAGCAGATTCATGTGAATATGTTTTTAAAAAGAGTAGCCATGCTGTAAATAAGGAAAGTATCACTATTAAGCTAATGTGTTTAAAAGTTCTTTTACTCGTAATAAAAAAGAAAAACATAATATTACGCCCCTTTGTCCAATCCTTTTCAGTTACATATATGCTGGAAATATAAAAAAGAGAACAAAGGATTAATATCGTAAGTAGTGGATATAATGAATGATAGGATTGTAATAAGTGAAAATGAGCGGAAC
Source organism: Bacillus sp. D48C (assembly GCF_053345735.1). Classification (NCBI taxonomy): domain Bacteria; kingdom Bacillati; phylum Bacillota; class Bacilli; order Caryophanales; family Bacillaceae; genus Bacillus; species Bacillus sp. D48C. The sequence goes on along the minus strand of NZ_JBKFAQ010000019.1, from coordinate 393 downwards.
GTTTATTGTTACGTAAGGAATTATTGAGGTGATCATTTGCTTGGGCTGATGTTGACAAAAGAAGAGAGAAAAGAGATGGAATACATATTAAAGAGAGAGTTAGAGGAACTTTTATTTGATTTTGAAGATGAGCGTATTCATGAAGTTGTAAAAAAGGCGATGGAAGAAAGATATAAAATCATTTTTTGTTTGTTTCGGAGAGTTGCTAACGCAGAGGAATGTATTCGTTATGTAAGAAGAAGAACTTTTTATTAAAAAGTATTGACGTTAATAGTTTGTATATGGTAAATTAATAAACGTCGCTGATGCGGAAACGCAGAAAACGACAAAAAAGAAATTGAAAAACTTAGTTGACATTGAAAAATGAAGATGTTAACATAAGGAAGTCGCAAA
>NZ_JBKFAQ010000018.1:0-60784 GCF_053345735.1 Bacillus sp. D48C | reverse complement strand
ATCATACATATGTTATATATGAAAAAGTGACTCTGTTTTATAAAAAGGCGGTTGCGGAAACAACCGCCTTTTTATTTATGACAAAATGAAATTTTTATATTAATCTCTATCATTCAATAAACCTTTTTGAATTAAATCTCGAAGAACTTTAGATTGATTAAGGTTACCTTTTTTGCACAACTCTTCAATTTCTCCCCATACTTCAGGAGGTAATGTCACTGATACTTTTTTCGTAATTCCAAACCCTTTACGACCAGCACCTTCTCGTTTACCGCCACGTTTATTTTGAATTAAGTTACTTTTATCTTTTTCTAATGTGTTATCTTCATTTTTTTGATCCGAGTTATTATTTTCATTTTCTCTACTAGTTTGATTAAGGTTACTTTTTTTGGATTGATTAAAGTGACCTTTTTCATATTTATCTTTAAAATCTTTAAGTTTATTTATTAATTCTTCACATTCTTGAATCTCGTGTGAGTAGTGCTTTTTTTCCATATTCTTATGCTTATAATCATATGGATCAATAAGATCGATATTTTTTATATAAGAAGATCCGCTTATCAAATCCCCCATTAATAACGAAGCTCCATTGTCCATGCTCCAATTAATAAAAGCGCCAATTTTATCTAGATGATTAATAAGTAAAGATTTTAATTCTTCCTTTGTCATTTTTTCTAAATTGTTCATAATGATCTCTCCTTTGAATAAAGTTACTTTATTCAATTTTATTCCATACTGAAATTATTATCAATTGATTTAAGTGACTTTATTCAAAAAGATTTCGACAATATGAAGTTTTATTAATAATCATTTACGATTGCATCAACACGACTCCAAACTTCTACTTTTTCATATCCTGCAATTAATCCGTTCTTCATCAAATCCGTAACTGATTGCTTTGCAGTTTCTTCACTTTCAGTAACAGCTACATTACTTTTTCTAGCGAATGTATCCATTGTGAAAATAACATACATATATTTCATTCCTCATCCTCCTCAAGTTCCGTAATAGTTATATAGTTCCTAGCATTTTTCCGACTTGCTATTCTCCTTTGATACGCTGGTCTTGTATAAAAACGAACTGTTGCAGGAAGTACGCCCATATAATCAGCGCATTCCTGTATAGTTCCGATACATAGCAATGATTCACCTTTATATACGACGTACTCCTTTAAGTTCATTGTTTATCTCCTTTTCTAATAAAATAGCGTTTTTATATAAAAAATTTTCACCTTTTAATTAGACAAGCATATGTTATTGTATGGAAACACTCCATTCCATAAGTTCAAACCTTTTAAACTAGGAGCACACTTATATGTGTGCTCTCTTTTTTATTTATTTTCAAATAACGATTTTGTTAAAATTCCCACTGGCCTTTTTTCTTTAATGACATGCTCCATACTTCCAAGTGATGCATACAATATTAAAAATTTACTCGTAAAAATCTGATTACGATTCTTTAAATTTTTTGTATCTCATGAAACATTCACCTACCTTACTAAGAGTGCATATAAGAATGCGCTCTTTTTATTTGTTGCTAAATAAAGATTTTGTTATATTTCACCTTCGTGTTTTTTAATGATGTTCAGAACTTCCTCTGCATACGGTTCATCTTGATTAACCACATGATATTTAGGATCTGGATTACGTCCTTCCTTTTCTCTCAACCTCGCTATTTTTTGTGTAATTCCTTCTAAAACTACCCCTTCACTTACGGACGTTGCTTTTAACACATCCTCAACCTTCAGCACAACAAACTTCATTTATATCCCCCTTTTCCATTCAAATAAGAATTTTGTTCAGTTCTCTTCTTTAATTTCTTTAGTTAATTTAACTGTTCCGATATCCTCGTACGGCTGAGCGATATATCCTTTATCATGTAGAACTTTAACTACTTCTTGCATATCCTTCCAAGCTTCTGTACCTTGACCAAATTTAATAGTGATTGTATTCATTTTTCATTCTCCCTTTCGTTTTAAAATAACTATTTTGTTCAAATTACTTAGCAACTACAACTTCCGTTTCTTCCTGAGACTGCTTATTTAACTCTTGTCCCATCTTCATTAGCAAATTACGGAAGTGGACAAAATCGCCTCTATTGTCATAACCTGCTGAATAAGTGTAGATTCTGGATCTGCCTAGATTATGAGCTTGATATTTTTGATATCGTTTGGCTTCATCACGAATGAAAAAGAACGCTTCATTCTCCCATTCTGTTTCTACCCATGCCATCGCCAACTCATCTTTAATTCCATAAACCTCGAAATACTCGTAAAGATCACTAACAAAAATCATTTTTCCATTAACGCTTACTACGTCTGTATATTGTAGGTTTTCAAAGCTTCTAACTTCAATTGGACATTCTTCATCTTTCCACTCATAAAAGGAATCTACAGCTTCCACTTCGTTGTCATGCCATAACTCTCTATCCGAATCTGTACAAAACTCCAATGTACTATTATCAAAATAACCTTCTAAATCCAAGCTATAAGGTATATACTGTTTTCTTCTTTTCTGAACAACATGTATAGGATCACTTGTATAAACGTTATCTTCAGCACCACTATATTGTTTTTCGCTAAATAACTTTAAAAACTCCGCTTGTTTTGCTGTTAACTCAACTGTTACCTTTGTCATCTCTCATTCCCCCAATTTTTATTAAAATAACGCTTTGGTTATAAATCACTTTGATAGTTTCAATAATATGTTTTGATACCTGACACAATCCTCTTCTGAAAGGTCATCACTGTCTAAACTATTACGTACCAGGTGATAGAGTCTTTCAGCATCTTCATTAGATAAATAAATCCGTTTCCCCATACCATCACCTCGTTTTTATACAAAATTCAAATTTTGTCTTAATATCCGTTATCTTGGCGCTGGTGGTTCACTTCATTCTTTTTGTAATAACCTTGTTCAATTTCTTCAAATGTGAATCCCAATTTCTTACCTAAACCTAAGAACGAGTACAATAATTCTTCATAAAGCTCAATATCTTGAGTTGCACGAAATTCCGAAACAGCTTCATATACATTGTTAAATTGATTGACTAACGTACTTGCGGTATAGACGTTTGCATTATGTTCTAATAACTTCCAGCTATATTCATTAGGATTAAATTCGATGCCGTTTCCTAACGAAGCTATAAAATGAAATCCATCTACATACTCCATTAAAATGAATTCTTTTTCACTAGGACCTTTATTGCTCCAATGTTTAAAGCATCTTGTTTCATTTGCAAGTTCTCCAATTTCAACCTGTAAAGCAAGGATCATATTGTAAAATAAATTTTGTCCTTCCAGTCCATGCTCCTTAATGATTCTTGTATCTAATACCTTTTGCATTCCGAATATTTTAGTTAAATTCATTTTGATTTCCCCTTCCTATTTAGCAAATCCCTAATCCTATCGGACGATTTTCAATTAAATACTTATCAGCTTGATCTATTACAAGAAGCGCAACTTCCGCTTGGTGTCTCCTTAACGCTTTTTCCATCTTTGGTAAGCTCATACCTTGACTCCACATTTCACGAAAACGTACTACATCTCTTTCATCCCAAATGAAGTTAGCCTCTTCTAAAGCGATGTATACCTTCAAGCGTGATTCCTTCATCGCTTCATGATTTCTTGCGACACTCATAAGCGACCCCACTTTCTTATTAAATAATTAATCTATTTTTTCATTAGAAGTAGTTTTGACATGGACACCCTTACCGTTCACCCAAATTACGACTTGCTCACCAAAACCGCTTTCTGGTGGGTTAAATGAAAGGATTTCACCATCCTTTACTACAAGGAGTTTATTACTTGTAACATCGATTTCTTTCTTCATATGTTCCTCTCCCTTTTTCTCACTTCATGTACTCGACAACATCAGGTTTAAAGCCACTTCCTAAATAAACCCGTACCGGAATTATTTCTTTTTTATCCCTTGCTGCCTTACACAATTCTTCAGCTGTATCCCAATTAAAAAACTTATCTACAGCTCTTTGGAATCTCCAAATTGCTATTACATATTCTTCAAAGATGTCATAGCGATCATCTTGTTTTGTTGTGCGTGGTAACTCATCTGTGCACTTTGCGTTCTTTGGAACATGAACGCGTACATCTGCATATGTAGTGCGTCCAGTTCCTCTTTTCACATTTGCTTTCATTATGTCAAACTCGCAAATCGCTGGCTCTACATCAAAAATATTTAGTTGCTTAGGCATTTGCCATCCCACTCTTTTCAAGAAGATCCAGTAATTCAGTTGCCCCTTCTTTACTCAAAAACATTCGCCCTTCTAGCAATTCAGTGTTAGATTCAGAAACTTCACCCGTTACAAAACATGACTTTTCTTGTTTTCTTAAAACGATGTTTTCCCCATCAACATGAAAGTTTAATGCTGTTCCTTCAGTAATCCCCAAAGTTCTGCGTAACTCAACAGGAATTACCACACGCCCTAGCTCATCTACTTTTCTTGCAATACCTGCGTTTCTCATATCTTGCTCCCCCTTGTTAACTTACCTTTTGTTGCTGTTTACGTCGTAACTCTTGTTTCATTAACTCAAATTTAATTAAGTACGCTTTCCAACGCTTTTCATTTTCTTCTTGCTGCTGTATTGCCACTTCACAACTACAACCATTCGTTTCAATCACACCTGGATAAGTTTCTTTACGAATAATTCCTTTATCACGACATAATGCACACATGCTTTTTCCTCCTTATTAGAAACCTAAATTTGCAAGCCTTTGATCCGCTGTGGTGAATTTTAAAACCTTTGAATCCCCTAATAAACGACTTACTGTTTTAGCATCATATTTATTAAAAAGTTGTTTTCCAGTAAAGTTTGTTGTAGTAAATGTGCTCATTCCTTGTCTAGCATTTGATACAGCATATAATAGACGTTGTATGAAATCTGAGGCTTGTCTATTGGAATCTGTTGAACCACTTTCTGCACCGAGATCATCTAATACAACAAAATCTGCTTGTCCAATTAGTTGAACGAAATATTGTAGTGTGTATTTACTGCTCTTATCATCAAAAGAATCCATAATCATTCTTGTTATTGCTTCTAATTCCACATATAAACAACTTTTCATGAGATGATAGTTTTCTTCTTTCTGACTGATGTCCCAAAAATATTGATTTAATTCATGAAGCATGCTGTATGCTAGGAAACTTTTTGCCGTCCCTTGATTTCCTGTAAATACAACTTTTCTAACTTCTCCGCTCTTTAAATCCTCTAAAATTTCTTCTACAGCTTTCTTATGACTTTTGGTTTCATCACACCCAATTCTGTAATCCGATAATCTTGAAAGAGGAATTTTCTTATTTGTAATAACACTAGCCTTTTCCAACATATTAAATTTCTGCAAACGATCAATTTTTTTATAGTGAGCATTAGCCTGTTCTTCCAAAACTTTGTTGTTTTGTTCAACTACACATCTAGGGCAAACCACTTGTCCTTTGTATTCAATCATCTGAACTGGTTTAATAAACTTTTGTCCGCCTATTTCATAAGAGTGCTTCATGCATTGATCAGAATGGTAATTCACCTTCAATTCCAGGGATTCTGCCAGCTTTTTCATTGGTGTTGCCATTTCTATTCGCTCCTTTTTTACCTTTGTTTTTAAACTCTATTTCCGCTGCATTAACATCAGCTAAAGTACGAATATTTTTGTTAACCCATTGTTTTAAAATGCCCTCAGCATAATTCCATTTCTTTTGCTGTTTCAAAGCACGTTCCATTGCTGCTTGTACAAGATCTTCGCTTGTATCGTTTACCCATTGCGAAATACTTTCGGCTATGAATGAATTTAAAATACCGAAATTATTTTCATAGAAAGAGAAGATGCTACTACTACTACTTTGTATATTAATATTTTGTTTATTAGTACTTAGTTCTTTAGTATTTAGTAGCTTGGGATTTTCCACCGGTGGTTTTCCCTCTGGTGGAATCTCCACTGGTGGTTTTCCCTCTGGTGGAATCTCCACTGGTGGTTTTTCCGCCACTGGGTCATTTTGAGGAACTTCGTATATAATTGTTTCCCACTTAATAATTTTGTTGTTTTCATCTCTCACTGGAAATCTTTTAAGATACCCATATTCCTTTAATTCTTTCATCCCAGCTCTTAAACTATCTAGCCCGTCTTTAGCATGCCTAGATAATTCTTCTCTATAAAAAACCCAATCATCAGGAAGCGTCAGAATATACGCTAAAATTCCTTTTGCCTTCCAACTTAACCTTTTATCTTTAAGACCTGTATTATTTATCGTTGTGTAGTTCTTATCTTTATTAACTCGAAAAGTAGCCATTTATTTACCTCCTTGTACAAACTGCCACATATGCTTGTCCACTTTTGATAATTCGTTGAATTTCATAATGCGGATAACTAACTTTGAAATACTGCTCAATCATCTTATTTAATTCATCTTTTTTTTGCTAAGCCCCAGAACTTATTAGGTAATAGCACTTGATACTCAGTTAAATCCATGTACTATTCCCCTACTTTCCATGATATACTTATAGAAACTTGTTTTTTTTAAGGGACCCACTGCCATGGGTCTTTTTACTTTCTTTAACATCACTCCAGGCCCATTGTTTTATCGGCTCATAAGTGATGTATCCTAACCAAGCACTACAAGCAATTAGTAGCCCAAACACTGATGCGGCTATTGGATCTTCTATCATGCTGTCATCCCCCTTTCTAGCCAATTAAAGAATGCATCCCTCGGAACCACCTTCTTACGCCCGATTTTCACTAATGGGAATCCTTTTTGATCCATAATGTCGTATGCTTTTCTTTGTGAAATTCCTAATACTTCTGCTACATGAGCTACTTTCAACATAATTGGATAATCATTTGTACTATCGTAAGTAACCGGGATAGTATCTAATTTTTCTATTGCTGTTTGTCTTGCATCTTCTTTATTGAAACGAATTAACTCAATCGCCTCCCAAAATTCTTCATCGCTCCATCCTTTTTGAGCTGAAAACTTTGTTACTGCTAACGCTATTTGAACTGTTGAATTTTTCATGATTCTTCATCCTCTCTTTTTACGTCGTCAATATGACGAATATTGTTCAAAAAAATTTCTTCAATAGTTACCCCTAGGCTTTCCGCTAATTTTGGAATTTTATCGGCGTTTAGTTTGCGCTGACCATTTTCAATATAAGAGATAGCCGAAGAACCGCTAAAACCAAGCATTTTTGCTAATTCTCCCTGAGTTATTTTCTTTTTTTTACGTATATCACGTATTCTCATGCCTATAGACAAATGTTTCACCTCCAAGTCGTCATTTTGACGATTTGTTATTTTTATTATATGTCGTCATTATGAAGAAGTAAACATGTTTTTTGTCATTTTGTTATATTTTTTTTATCAATTTGATAAAAAACAGTGTAAAGTCGTCAGAAAGTATATATACTGTAATTAACAACAATTCGAATGTAATGTAAAACACACATAGAAATTTATTTATAAAGGGGAATAAATTTATGACTCTAGGAGAAAGATTGAGAGCCTGCCGTGAAAAAAGCGGCTACACACAAACGTATATAACTGAAAAACTAGAAATACACCGTGGGACTCTATCTAGTTACGAATCCGGGAGACGAAAACCAGACTATGATACTTTATCTAAACTAGCTGATATTTATAAAGTATCTGTAGATTTTCTACTAGGAAGATCCACTGATGAAAGATTAACCGCAGAACAAGATAAACAGGCAACAGCAATGGGGAAAAAGATTGAACAACTAATCTCTAAACTATCACAAGAAGAACAGAAAAAAGCTTGGGAACAGTTAGAAATGTATGTACAGTATCAACAAAACAAAGAACAAAAATAAAAAAGCTAACCTCTATGGTTAGTCTTTTTTATTTTTAAACACATCGTCTAGTAAGTGTTTTAATTGTTCCTCAGTATTAGGAGTATTTCCCTCTAATAACAACTTAATTGCCGCTTCTTTTGCTACTTGCTCTTTTACCATTATCATTTCCCCCTACACCCTCTGTATATTTTGTTTGTGATTTAATAATTGTTAGAGTTTCTCTTTATAGCAAATTATAATAACCGTTAATTCCTTATAAAAAATAATTGTAAAAAAATAGGTGTCGGTTTTTTTACCGTTAGTAAAAAACCTACAGTCCCTAAGAAGTACGAAAGACGTTGCGATTTACGCAACGTCTCTTTTTTCATTATTATATTAATTTTTAAGAACCACCTGGTTCAACCATCATATATTGTACTTCATGATTAGATAATTGGCTTTTACTATCCTTTGTTGTTCCACTAACATTTAAAGTTAAAGTCATTACAGTCAGAATAGATAATACTACCATACTAATTTTTTTCATATTCATCCCACTCTTTCAACTATACTAGCTAACGTTCGTCTCACCGCGTTAGCATAATGGTAATTACCAACACGCTCAAAACGTCTCAAAGATTCCCTTAATCCCAGTATATCATTGTTAATTCTGGAAATATAGTACATTGTGAACGGAGAATTCATTTTTCTTTCTACAGCTAACTGTTTAAATATCTTTAATGCTTTATTTTTGTCACCATATAATCCTTCAAAATATCCTATTTCAGATGTATCAAGATATTCAAATTTTATTTTATCAAGATTAAATCCATTATCTATATAAAGAAAGGCTAAAGTAGATTGGAATGATTTATATTTTCGACTTTCTCTTCCTATGCCATTGTCCTCTAAATACTTTATGCAATCCAATAAATATTTTTCTGATTTTAATACATCTATGAACATATAACTTTCTCCCATACAGCACAATGCAGTTGCTTTGGTTATTGGGACTTCCATTTCGTTATCTAATATTCTACGGCATTTCTCTCTACATAATTCCAATTTATCATCAAATAAATTTACATAGGCCATACGCTCATTAAAATACATACTAAGCCAATTTCTTATAAATCCATCCTTAATCTCTACTAAATTTTTCTCTACTTTATCTAGATATGGATTCATTGCCCTTATATTAAAAATATCATGCATCGACAGTGCATAAAGAATATTAATAACTACTTGGCATTCTGGATCATTTGGAAATACCTTTTTATTAATTTCATCCAATAAAGGCTGTCCACGTTTTTTATCCTGATTTCTATTATTAAATAATTTGTATGCCTTCAAGTATTTGTTTAACAACTTACAATTACTATGTTTATTAACTAAATAATCTATTACTTCATATTCTCCAGTTCCTTGGCAATAACACAAAGCCTTCCTAATATTTAGATTCTTTTTACATAGTGTAATAAATTGTCTAATTATCTCATTTCTTTCTTTAACGTCTTTATATATTTCAGACACCACACTCAAAAAGTTCTCCAATTTCATTTCCGCTGTTTTTCCAGTAATCGCATCATTTATCACTACACGATCTACTCCGGTTTTTCTTTCTAAGTCAGGAAACGTTAATTCTTCTTTTTTTATTCGCTCCTTTATTTGTTTCATTAAACTCTTCACTAGAAACACTTCCTTTTCCCGAACACGGACACCACCTAACAATTCAAAAAAATTGGAAACAAAATACGAGAAGAGGATATTCATTTTTTATGTTATACTTAGATGTGACTCGTATGTAGCAAAGTGTTTCCTAAGTACTGGTTAGGGAACGGTTCAAGAGAACGTTTAGCAGACACCTCTTGAACACGCTCATATGGGTCTTTTTCGTTCATTTTTAGTTACTTCCATACTATCACGAATTTTTAAAATTTTAATAAAATAATTGTTAATCAAATGTTGAGAAAGTTTTTTTATCGCTATAAATCAAGATTTAGTTGGACATGCAATTTTTCATATCGTTATTTTTATACTTTATAGATATAATACCACAAAATACGAACTTTCGTTCTGTTCATTTCGCAATAAAAGATTGATTTATTATCATCATTAATAATTTGACCATAAATCTATCATTTATAGTATATCAATATTTCTATAACTATACTTGTACTATGAAAACATTTAGTGAAACTTTAAAAAAGTTAAGAAAAAGTCGCTCGTTAAGGCAGGAAGATTTAGCTCATGAACTAAACCTTAGTAGAAGCCAAATAAATAATTACGAAAATGGTTTTTCTGAGCCTGATCTCAATACATTATTTCGTCTCGCTTCCTATTTCAATGTGACACTAGATGCACTCACAGGACGCATTGATAATCTGGATGATGAAATGTTACATAATACGATGCTTGGAATTCAAAAAACATATGCGGTGTTATCCGCTAGTCAAAGAAAAAACTTCTGCAAACAACTTGATTATTATGTTCGTTTCTTGGGTGAGAATAATGAAATACTATGATTTGATTTTAGAAGAAATCATTTCCAATTTCAAATTGTAAAATATTCATCTTTTTACAATTTGAGTAAGAGAGCTGTTCGCTCTCTTTTTTTATTTGTTCATTCGACATAATATGACAATTTATTAATGTTATGTTTGCTATGCTAACTTCAGAAATCTTACATTTTTGGAGGATTAAGAATGAAAATATCTAATAAAATGTTTATTTTAGTTAGTATAGGAATATTAGCTATACTCTTTATGCGTGGGATTTATAATAGTATTAAATTTGGAGACTCTGAATATGGAATGGCTTATGTTATAGGACAAGCTATCGGTGGATCGCTAGCTTGGTTCAGTATAATTGCACTGTTTGCATCATTAGTATTTTTAATTATTGGGTTCATTAATAAAAAGAGAAAAAACCCTATGTTCATGAAGTCCGCTATAACTTTTGGAGTATCAATTATTTCATTTGTAATACTATTTATTGTTATTTTTGTATCAATGAACATTGAAAATGAACATAAAAAAATCGCCGCAGAAAAGAAAAAAGAAAGTGAATATTTGATGGCAGCCGCCAATTTTTATAATGACATTGAATCATTTGAAATGTACTCCACATTAGTCCTATTTGGTTATTCTGATACATGGTCTAATGCGATAAAAAATCAAAAAGATTTTAATACAGAACTAATGTCTAAGAAGACAGAATCTGATCCAATAATTAAACGCGCAGACATTATTTATAATGAGATGGGTCAACAATTAAAATCAGTATCAGAAGCTGTAAAAAAGCATCCTGATTTATACAAAGATGTATATGAGGAATATAAAAATATCTACAGTGTTGCGACAGCACTTAATGAACAGGTTAATTCTCCAACTGGAAGTCTAATTTCATTCAATCAAAATGTTAACTCATTGCAACAAGAATACAAAAAAGCTAAAGGTAACATAGATATCTCAATTACAGATGAAATAAAAAAGCAATCCGAAAAAATAAAAGAAGCTAATGATATAAAAATAAAAAGTAATGAGGTAACAAAATATTGATTTTGTTATAAACCGGTATATCAGTATGTATACTCATACACTGGATTGTAACATACTATTATCATGCGCCAACAATCCTTATGTTTTGATTTATGTAGTTTTTTGTAAAATATAAAAAGAGCCAATTATGATACTGACCCTTTTTATACCTTATAAAACCTATACATAGCTCTTTTAATTTTCCTGGACAATTTAACTTCATACTAAATATTAACATTTTCAAATGATGATTTACTTCGTATGCATTTAACGTTTCGTATAGTAATTTATCACTAAACCAGTTTCTGGAGGTTCAGCTGGACCTCTAGGATCGTCGTGTGGACTTTCTCCACCTGGACCTGCTGGATCCATATGGTCCCCACCTTCTCCTGGGCCGTCCCCACCTTCTCCTGGCTCTGCTTCATAATAGTTAATTACTATACCAGCAATAGAACCTTTATGTGATGAAATTTGGTCAGACCATGAAGTAAGTTGAGGGCAATCATCCTTTACTTCTGACGGAACTTCAACACACCAAAATAGTTTACCATGAATTTTTCTATACAAATAATTACCTCCCTTCTGAATACAATAGTATTATTTCATATCCAGTTAAAAGTTATGCTTTTAAAAATTTATTCAACAGAATTAGTTAATTATAATCGTTTATCTTTAACAGGATTTATAAAAATGCATAGATGGATACTAACATTAGTAACTACGGCGAAACATACTTTTATTGCCTGAACGGAAAAATTTTGGATTACACCTGTTAATTTACAAGGATAATTAATTTCTTTTATAAAAGTTAAATTCTTATACTTTTATAAAATACTGATTTTATATCAATAAAAAAACCTGCAACATGTGCAGGCTTAGAAGTATGGATACATATATTTTACCATGAAACTTTATTTTGTGAACCATTATAAATTTATTCTCAATCCCCGCTATTTGCGTTGACCAAAAAATATGACTATGGTAATATAGGCACTAGAATCACCAATGTATAGTGAATATATATTTACTATACATTGAGTATGACACTTATCTGAATTGCATAGAATAAAAGAAGAGATGCTGTAACATCTCTTCAGTAACTGCCGCCATCAGGTGGTAAGGTTGCTATTTATTTTTTCTAGAGCTACCCTGCTTCTGACGGCGAGGGGTGGCTCTTTTACTTTTCTTAAACAAATTGTTAGCAAACTTATTTGCATAAGCTGTAACAACTATAGTTAGGAATACCTTGAGTAAATCCTGAGACAAAGAAAGTAAATATTCCATCATAAGGGTCACCTCCTTTCTCTCTAAAATAAAGAGAAAGGATAGCAACCAGCCACCCAACGTATACAGTTGAATATAGTTTACCATAAAGTAACTCATCCGAGTTACTTTTTCCTTTTTCTAATACTGGAATTATTTGTACTATTCGAATACTATTAGTTCAAGGAGGTATGGATAATGAAAGGATATTTTAGAAAACGCGGTGAAAAGTGGTCATTTACAATTGATATTGGAAGAGATCCTCTTACTGGCAAAAGAAAACAAAAAACAGTATCAGGCTTTAAAACAAAGAAAGAAGCCGAAAGAGCATGTAATGAACTTATTCATCAGTTTAATACTGGGAGTCTAGTTGATGATAAAAATCTTACTCTCAGTGAATATTTACAGGAGTGGCTTGAAAACACAGCTAAGCAACGAGTGAGAGATACTACATTCATTAATTATAGACGAGCTGTGAACAGTAGGATTATTCCTGTAGTTGGTTCGCATAAACTGAAAGATTTAAAACCTCTACATGGACAACGATTTGTTAAATCGCTAATCGATGAAGAATTATCTCCTAAATACATTGAGTATATTTTTATCGTTTTAAAAGGGGCATTAGAAGATGCTGTTAAATGGGAACTTTTATATAAAAACCCGTTTGAACATGTAGAAATCCCTCGCCCACGAAAAGTGGTCAATAATACGTGGTCAATTGAGGAGACGAAAACCTTCTTAACATACGCTAAATTTGACAATCCTATTTACTATCATTTATTTTTACTTGCACTTAATACCGGTATGCGTAGAGGTGAATTGCTAGGCCTAAAGTGGAAAAATGTAGATTTAGTTGAAGGTAAGGTTAGTGTGACTGAAACTCTAATTTACGATGAATTAGGATTTCGATTTACAGAACCGAAAACATCGGGTTCTAAACGCTTAATTTCTATTGACCAAAGCTTATGTAATGAGTTGAAAAGTTATAAAGCAAAACAAAATGAATTTAAATTAGCTATCGGTAAAGCTTATGAAGATAATGACTTAGTTTTCAGTAGAGAAGATGGTAGGCCAATCTATCCAAGAACATTAACTACTGTCTTTGAAAGGTTTATAAAAACAGCACAAGTTCCTAAAATTAGATTCCATGACTTACGACATACTCATGCCACACTTCTTCTTAAATTAGGTATTAATCCGAAAATCGTAAGTGAACGATTAGGACATAATTCCATTAAGACCACATTGGACACCTATAGTCATGTTACGTTAGATATGCAAGAAAGTGCCACTATAGCGCTAAGTGAGGCGTTAAAATCATAAAAAATTGTTGATGTGGTCAAACCGTGGTCAAACCCATCAACAATCATTATAAAACCCCTATATATCAAGGCTTAACCAAGCCACACACTCCACATGAGTCGTATGCGGGAACATATCAACAGGCTGTACTTCCTGTGTTTTATATCCGCCTTCTTCTAGTACTTTTAAGTCACGTGCTAATGTTGCTGGGTTACACGATACGTATACGACGCGGTTTGGCTTCATGTCGATGATTGTGTTTAGTAATGCTTCGTCACAGCCTTTACGCGGTGGATCTACGACCATTGTGTCGGCGATTACGCCTTCTTTGTACCATTTTGGAATGACTACTTCTGCTTCTCCTACGCCAAATTCAGCGTTTGTCATGTTGTTTAGTGCTGCGTTTCGGTTTGCGTCTTCGATTGCTTCTGGGACGATTTCAACGCCGTACACTTTTTTCGCTTTTTGCGCTAGGAATAACGAGATTGATCCGATTCCGCAATAGGCATCGATTACTGTTTCGTTACCATTTAATTTTGCGTATTCTAACGTTTTATCGTATAGCACTTTCGTTTGTTCTGGGTTTACTTGATAGAATGAACGTGCTGAAATCGCAAATTTAATGTCACCGATAAAGTCATAAATATATTCTGATCCGTACAGTACTGTCGTTTTATCTCCGAAAATTACATTCGTACGCTTCGTATTTACGTTTTGAACAATCGATTTTACTTCTGGGAATTTCGCTGCAATTTCTTCAATAATTGCTTTTTTGTTTGGTAGTTCTGCTGTACGTGTAATGAAGACAAGCATAATTTCCCCTGTTACTTGTCCGTAACGAGCCATTACGTGACGAAGTGTTCCTTTGTTACGCTCTTCGTTGTACGCAGTGATACCGTGCTTTTCACAAATACGTTTTACTTCTTGAATTAATGTATCGTTTTCTTCTGCCTGAATTAAGCATGATTCCATATTAATGATGTCATGCGTTCCTTGACGATAGAAACCAGCTACAAGCCCACCTTCACGTTCTCCGATTGGTACTTGTGCTTTATTGCGGTATACCCACGGGTTCTTCATACCAAGTACAGGATGAACAGGAACATCGCCTAGTCCTCCGATGCGCTGCATAACGTCACGTACTTGCTTTTCTTTCGCCTGTAATTGTCCTTCATAAGTTAAGTGCTGAAGCTGACAACCGCCGCACTGGTTATATACCGGGCACTCTGCATCTTTACGATATGGACTTTCTGTATGAAGCTTCATTAAACGACCAAATGCAAAGTTTTTCTTCACTTTAATAATTTTAATTTGCGCTTCTTCACCTGGTAATCCGTTTTTAACGAAAATAGGATAGCCCTTTACTTTCGCAACACCGGCACCATCATGTGTTAAATCTTCAAATACTACATCTATAAACTCGTTTTTCTCAACTGGTGGCGTCATTTTAGTACTCATTTTCCGACCTCTCTTTTTCATAACACTGCGTTACATTTTATCATACTTATATGGTCTTTTTCTATTGGAAGAAAAAAAGCTATTGACGATACTTCTCTGTTAATGTTACGCTACTACTAATTTAATACGGACGATGTTACCTCATATATACTTGATAATATGGATCGAGAGTTTCTACCCGGCAACCTTAAATTGCTGGACTATGGGGAAAACTAATGAATATTAGCCTATGCGTAAAAAAGGACTCATATTGATTAGCTTTCTCTCATAGATGAAAGTGAATCCATATGGGTCTTTTTTTATTTTTATTTTTCTAAAAGGTCAGACATCTTACGTATGACATAAAACCTCGTTCTTTTATTTTTAGTAATATAACGAACGTTTTATGTACAAACTTTATACGAACTTCTGAAAGGGGCAACTACATGCAATATGTAATGAGCATTATCGGTATTCTTGCCGTGTTAGGTTTATGTTTTGCTTTGTCAAACAACAAAAGTAAAATCAACTTCCGTGCAATTGCAATTATGATTGGTTTCCAAATTTTAATCGGTTGGTTTATGTTTGCTACAAAGATTGGTCAACAAATCATTATTTTCATTAGTAAAGTTTTCAACAAACTAATTAAACTTGGTACGACAGGTGTCGATTTTCTCTTTAATGGAATTCACAGAGATTTTGTCTTTTTCTTAAACGTATTATTAATTATCGTATTTTTCTCAGCACTACTTTCAATCTTTAGTTATTTAGGTGTTTTACCATTCATCGTTCGCGTTGTCGGCGGTGCAATTTCAAAAATTACTGGTTTACCACGCGTTGAATCATTCCACGCAGTAAACTCTGTATTCTTCGGTTCAAGTGAAGCGTTAATCGTTATTAAAAACGATTTACAGCATTTCAATAAAAATCGTATGTTTATCATTTGTTGTTCTGCGATGAGCTCCGTTTCTGCTTCTGTTACAGCATCATACGTAATGATGTTAGATGCAAAATACGTACTAGCAGCTCTTCCGCTAAATTTATTCTCAAGCTTAATCGTTTGTTCGTTATTAACACCAGTTGATACGAAAAAAGAAGATGAAGTGATTCAGAAATTTGATAGAACTCTATTCGGAGACAGCTTTATCGGCGCAATGATTAACGGTGCGCTTGATGGTTTAAAAGTAGCTGGTATCGTTGCCGCATTAATGATCGCCTTTATCGGTGTGATGGAAGTTGTAAACTACGTAATTAGTGCAGCTTCAGGCGCAATGGGACATGCTGTTACTTTACAACAAATCTTCGGTTACGTACTTTCTCCATTCGCATTCTTAATGGGTATTCCAACTCAAGATATTATCCCAGCTGGTGGTATTATGGGTACGAAGATTGTTTTAAACGAGTTTGTAGCAATCCTTGATTTAAAAGACACAGCTACAACATTAGCTCCACGTACAGTTGGAATCGTTACAGTATTCTTAATTAGCTTCGCAAGTATTAGCCAAATTGGTGCAATCGTTGGTACAATCCGTGCCCTTTCTGAAAAACAAGGAAGCGTTGTTTCTAAATTTGGTTGGAAAATGCTATTTGCATCAACACTTGCTTCTATTTTATCTGCAACAATCGCTGGATTGTTTATTTAATAAAAAATCACCTTACTTTAACGAGTAAGGTGATTTTTTTGATTCTTTATGAAACCGAACGAAATTCGACTACTTCCTCGTTACTAATAAGTTTTCCTTCGTGTATGCCTTTTACTGAAATAACCATAACAGATTTATCTTCTCCTTCAAGCTTTCCTAAAGAGAATAAATAGATTAAATTTTCTTTTTGTAACATCCATTGTTTTCCATTTACTCGACCTAATATTCTTTTTTCTGAAGATGGCTTTATTTCTCCAACATACTGACATTCTCCAAAAGAAGTTTTTATTATATTCTTCTCTGTATCAATTACTAGATGCTGGAATAGTTCTAGGTTTCTACTTGAAACAATTTCAATTTCATGGTTACTTTTTTGCTTAAATTGAAGTTTTCCATCACTTGTATTAGATAAACTACTATTCTCAACGGCGTTTCTAAAAAAGTTATATTCTTCTTCTGTAATACCAAAGTTAGGATGATACGGCTTCACCTGTTTATCTATATGCCCTGATATGTAGTTTACGTACCACTCTTTATCATTCTTCACATGATCACTCATCTTTTTAGTAATAACCTCTACTTTTTTACGTGTATCACGATCCATCTCTAGTGTCATGATATCCGCCGTCACTTCCGCATTCATAAGATGCGATGGAATATACTCTTCCACACTATTCGCTTTACTCACTTCACTTTGGCAACCAACTATAAATAGTGATATGAAAAAGATATATATTATTTTTTTATATTTCATTTCTATTCTCCACTCCATACATTATTCTTACTTAGTTTTATAGCGGTTTTTATTATAGTATAAAATCTTTATATTTTAATAAAATCCATATCTGTATGCAAAATTGCATATCAATAAGTCTTCTTCTTACTTTAAAATTAGCTTAAATTACTTTCCAAATTATACAAATAACAAGTTTAAAATGTTATAATTTTCAAAAAACATTGGAGGATATTATGAAAGCCCACGCAATTTTCGATTTCTTACATTTACTAGTCTTAACGCTGAAAAGCTATTATGTATGGGGAATGCCTATCTATGTCTTCATTATTCCTCTTATCTTTGTAGTTGGTTATATCATTATTAATTCTAATAAGAAACAAAAAAATACATCTATTCAAAGTCACTAATCTATTACCTTAATAGCCTCCTAAAAATCATATTCCCCTCATTTTCTTCAAATGATATGATGAACAAGGGTATATCCCCACCACTCTTATAGCGGTGGGGATTTTAATGTCAATATGCAACATACTACACAATAGAAGGTGATTTTTATGAGAAAATACGCAACAATTGCTTTATGTACGTCTGCCATTCTAGCAGGCTGCAATACTAGCAATGTAAGCCAAGAACCTAAAAAAGAGAAAAAGGTTCAAGAAGTAGCTAAACAAAAAGAGACTGTACAAGAACAAGGTAAAATTTCTTATACTCCCATCACATACGAATCTACAGACACTACTATTCATATGACAGATATAAAAGATAATTTAACTGAGGTACAATATAAAATTTGGCGCACAGCTGATGGAAAGGAAAGTGCTAAATCTTTTTCTTCTAAAGAAAAAGAGAAGCAATTCACACTTCCTTTTGATATAAAAGAATTTGAAGGAAAACGCGGTGAGTTCCAAATTGAAGCAACAGGAATGAAAGAAGATGGGAAAACAATCCCGCTTACGAAATCTACTATTACTTTCGAACAAAAGGTTCCTGTTCTTATGTATCACGCAATTGATGATTATCATGGTCAAGGTATTAAAGACTTATTCGTATCACCAGCTAACTTTGAAGCACAAATGAAACATTTAAAGGACAATGGTTATACGCTGTTAACGTTTGAACGCTGGGGCGATATAAATAAAGTAAATAAGCCGATTTTCGTTACATTTGATGACGGTATGAAAAATAATATGAATGCATTTCGCGTTTTACAAAAGCTAAAAGATGATACTTTTAAACCGGCAGCAACAGAATATATGATTGTTGATAACGTTGATGTAGAAGGAGCATTGTCTACTTCTGAAATAAAAGAAATGGTTGATTCCGGCATTTTCTCGGTGCAATCTCATACTGCAACACATGCAGACTTACCGAAAATTACAAACTATGAGGAAGAGTTAAAAGGTTCAAAAGAAAAACTAGAAAAAATAACAGGTAAGCCTGTTATCGCAATCGCATATCCATTCGGTCATGTAGATGATAAGGTTGTTACAGAAACGAAGAAGTATTATCAATTTGCGACGACGACAAAGCCTGGGCAATTCATTACGAAGGGTGAACCTGATGAATTGTTAAAGATGAAGCGCGTTCGTATACACCATACAACGACTGTAGAGCAGTTTGCTTCTTCAATTAAGTAAATATAAGGGCTCAATACATTTTGAGCTCTCTTTTTACTTTATATTTATATATATTTTTAGAATTTTCTTGTATTATATATAGTAAGAAATCTTTCAAATTAAAGGAGATTATACATATGTCATTTGAACAAACGTTAGAGAAATATGCTGCTCTTGCAGTTAATGTTGGTGTTAATATTCAACCTGGACAAACTTTATCAATTAGTGCACCTCTTGAAGCTGTACAATTTGTACGCCTCGTTACAGAAAAAGCATATAAATCTGGTGCAAAACACGTATATGTAGATTGGAATGATGAGACGTTAACACGCTTAAAGTTCGATCTAGCTCCTGAAGAAGCTTTCGCTGAATTTCCATCTTGGAAAGCACATGCTCGTGAAGAATTAGCAAAAGAAGGCGCTGCATTTATGTCTATCTATGCAGAAAAACCTGATTTATTAAAAGGTGTAGAAGCATCGCGTATTGCAACAGCTCATAAAGTAGCTGGAGAAGCAATGAAAGTATACCGTGATTACGTACAAGCAGATAAAGTAAGTTGGTGTGTCATTTCTGTTCCTACGAAAGAATGGGCTGCGAAAGTATTCCCTGACATAGCGCCAGAAGAACAAGAAGCAAAGTTATGGGATGCTATTTTCAAAGCTACTCGTGCTGATTTAGAAAATCCTGTAGAAGCATGGAAAGAACATGATGAAACATTACATACAAAAGTGGATTACTTAAACGAAAAGCATTATAAAGCTCTTCACTATACAGGTCCTGGAACAGATTTAACAATCGAACTTCCAGAAAAACATGTATGGGCTGGTGCTGGTAGCTTAAATGAAAAGAACGTACCATTTATGGCTAATATTCCAACTGAAGAAGTATTTACAATGCCACTTAAAACAGGTGTAAACGGCCAAGTTTCTAGTACAAAACCGTTAGTATTTGCAGGTAATATTATCGATAATTTCACGTTAACATTTGAAAACGGACGTATCGTAGACTATAAAGCTGAAGCTGGTGAAGAAGCTTTAAAACATTTAGTAGAAACAGATGAAGGTTCTCACTTCTTAGGAGAAGTAGCTTTAGTACCTCATGACTCACCAATTTCAAACACAAATGTTTTATTCTACAATACACTATTTGACGAAAATGCATCTTGCCACCTTGCAATCGGAAATGCTTATGCATTTAACTTAGTTGGCGGAAAAACAATGTCTAAAGAAGAACTTGCTGAAAACGGCGCAAACGCTAGTATTACACACAACGACTTCATGATTGGATCCGCTGAGCTTGATATCGATGGTATTACAGCTGATGGCAGACATGAGCCTATCTTCCGTAAAGGTAACTGGGCGTTTTAAATCTATTACCATAAAGAAACACATTGGATAATCCAATGTGTTTTTTATTTATTTGGTTTCAATTCAAATTTTATCGTTCTATTTTCACGCGTAAACTCCGGTCTATACGTAGCGATATACGTATTTTCTTTCGCTACGTCAAATAGCATGATATCTTGAATTTTTTCATCTGGTGCTAACTTTTTACTAATAAAGCTATCAGGGTTATTATATTCTTTAAATCTTGTACCTTTCTTATCGATAATCTCAAATTCATAAAATGCAAAAGGTATTTCCTTTTTACTATTATTTTCCACTTTGAAAATAACCCCCAAAATCTCTTCTTTCTTTTTATCCTCATCATAATCCGGATATCCTAATTTAACTGAATCGATAGTTACTTGCAAACCATCTACGTCTACTGTCTCCCCTATTTTATACACTTTATCTTGAACATCTTCTTGTTTACTTTCATTACTATCTTTAGTCTCAGTGCAAGCACTTAAACTAAAAGCTATGCCAAAAATTAAAACAATTTGACTCACCTTTTTTAACATACTCTTTCCTCCACATAAGACAATATTTCATATGTATCATCACAAAACGCTTTACTCTTTCTTGTCATATTTTGTCGTATTAATTGCTAACTGCACAAATAGAAAAAAGCTATCTTCTACAAAAGATAGCTTTCAGGATGCCGATGAAACCTTAAGACCAATGACACCCAAAACAATAAAAAGAATACAAAATGCTTGGAATAAGCTAATGTGCTCTTTAAAAAAATACACACTAATGATTGTAATAAGTAATGTTCCAACGCCAGACCAAATAGCATAAGCAATACTTAAATGAATCTTCTTCACAACGATGGCGAACACGCTGAAACAAATTCCATAAAATACGAAAATCAATACACTTGGAACGAGCTTTGTTAAACCATTTGATAGTTTCATCGCAATTGTTCCAGCCACTTCAAAAATAATTGTAACAAGTAATAATAGCCAATATACCATACTAGAATCTCCTTCTCTGTTACCTTATAGAGATTCTAGTATACTACTTATAGTCCTAATGAAATATATTTAATTTCTAAATATTCCTCGATGCCGAAATGGCCTCCTTCACGGCCGATACCACTTTCTTTAAAGCCACCGAATGGTGCTTGTGCAACTGATGGAAGACCGTCATTTAGACCAATAATACCGTACTCTAGCGCTTCACTAATTTGGAATGCTTGGCTAATGTCTTTCGTGAAAATATACGCAGCTAAACCGTATGGTGTATTATTTGCACGTTCGATTACTTCATCAACTTTTTTAAATTTCGCAACTGGTGCCACTGGCCCAAATGTTTCTTCGTTCATACAAAGCATCGTATCATTTGCCAACCCAATTACAGTCGGTTGCATGAAATGTCCCTCTAACTCTGCGACCTTTTGACCACCATATAAAACTGTTCCACCTTTTTGAATAGCATCTTCAATATGTTCTTGTACTTTTGAAACTGCATTCTCATCAATAAGTGGTCCGACAGTCGTTCCGTCACCGAAACCGTCTCCTACTTTCAACTGCCCTACTGCCTTTTGGAACTTCTCTACAAATACTTCGTATACTTCTTCTTGAACGAATACTCGGTTTGTACATATACACGTTTGTCCTGCGTTACGGAATTTCGAACCAATCACCGCTTCTACTGCTTTATCTAAATCTGCATCATTCATTACGATAAACGGAGCGTGACCACCTAACTCCAGTGAAACTTTTTTCATCGTTTGCGCCGCACTAGCCATTAACTCTTTTCCGATTTCCGTTGACCCTGTAAAGGACACTTTTCGCACACGACCATCTTCCATCCACGTATCAGCAATTGCTTTTGCACTACCTGTTACGATATTAATTACACCCTTTGGAATATCCGCTTCATGTGCTAATTCAGCTAATTTTAATGCAGTTAGTGGTGTTTGACTTGCAGGTTTTACAACTGCTGTACAGCCTGCTGCAAGCGCTGGGGCTACCTTTCTCGTAATCATAGCAGCTGGAAAGTTCCATGGTGTAATAGCTGCCATAACGCCAACTGGTTGCTTCATAACTAAAATGCGCTTATTCGGATGA
This sequence comes from Bacillus sp. D48C, assembly GCF_053345735.1. Classification (NCBI taxonomy): domain Bacteria; kingdom Bacillati; phylum Bacillota; class Bacilli; order Caryophanales; family Bacillaceae; genus Bacillus; species Bacillus sp. D48C. Next base: position 37,996 of record NZ_JBKFAQ010000018.1, on the reverse strand, counting down.
GAAGCAGGAATCATTTCACCATATACACGTTTCCCCTCTTCTGCATACCATTCAACAAAGCTATTTGCATAATTTACTTCACCAAGCGCTTCTGCAAACGGCTTTCCTTGTTCCTTCGTCATAATCGCTGCGATCTCTTCTTTATTTTTATCAATAAGCATGAACCACTTTTTTAACTTCGTGGCACGATCTGCTGCCGTTAACTTAGACCACGTTTTAAAAGCTTCATGTGCAGCATCAACAGCTTGCTTGGCCTCTGTTACTCCGCCTTTTGGTACAGTTGCAAATATTTCCTTCGTCGCAGGATTATTTACTTCAATTTGTTCTTGTAGTGTAATCCACTCACCATTTATATACATCGCCTTTTTATCTATACTTACGAAAGTCGCCTTTTTATCCAATGTTTTCTTCCTCCTCTATGAACTTCTTAATTTTCCTAGTAGCAGCAGATTGACTAATTTGCAAAAACTCAGCCACTTTATAACTTGATCCATACGTTTTATACGCTTTAAGAATAATATTTCTCTCTACCTCTTCCAGCATTTTATAAAGGCTTTGCCCCGATTGTTCAACTGCAGCCTCTTGCATAGAGAGTGGCAAATCCTCTACCGTTACAACATCATCGACAGTAATAACAATTCTCTCAATTACATTCTCTATCTCTCTATTGTTTCCTTCCCACGGATATCCGACAAACATTTGTAATGTACCCGGTGCTAGTTTCACATCACGTCCGTACTTTTTATTAAAGTGCTGCAAGTAATGATAAATAAGCGGTAAAATATCTTCTGTTCTTTCCCTAAGCGGGGGAATTGCAATTGGAATGACATTCAGACGATAGTATAAATCTTTCCGAAATGTTCCTTGTTTCACCATCTCGCTTAAATCTCTATTTGTTGCCGCCACAATTCGAACATCTACTTTTTTTAATTCTCTTCCGCCTATAGGACGAAATGTTTTTTCTTGCAATACTTGCAAAAGCTTCGCTTGAATTTCAAGCGGCATTTCACCGATTTCATCTAAAAAAAGAGTTCCTTTATGCGCGGATTCTAATAGTCCCTTTTTCCCTTCACGATTCGCACCTGTAAAAGATCCACCTGAATATCCAAAAAGCTCCGATTCAATTAAATTAGTTGGTAATGCCGCACAATTAATTTCATAGAAACTTTCATGCTTACGGTGACTCACTTCATGTAAATAGCGTACTAATCGACTTTTTCCTACTCCAGTCTCGCCTAAAACGAGAACAGTACTATCCACTACAGATACTTTTTTGATTGTATCGACTATTTTTTGCATAGCTAGACTTTTAAAAATAAGTCCTTCATGCTCATATGTTTCTCTTAATTCTTTTTTATATGTTTTTAGCTGATTATCCATTTCCTCTACCTTTTGACGTAATTGATAGAGTTCAGTAAGGTCGCGAGAATAACTAATCACTCTTCTTAAATTTCCCTCATCATCAAAAACAGGCCTTGTACGAACGTGTAAATACTCTCCTGATTTTGTAGTTTGAACGAGTTCAATTGGCCTCTTTTTTTCAATCACTTCTAATGTCGCTGATGGATAAAAGATTCCATCCTTTTGTAGTTCTTTTACATGCTTACCAACTAACTCTTCTGCAGCTAGTTGGTAGTGCCTTTCACATGTACTATTTACACGTACAACGATCCCTTGCTCATCTGTAACAAAAATTTCGTCAAACGCATATTCAAATACATCTTTTAAATCCATTAACACTCGTTCCTTTTCTGCAACCATCCTAGCCACCCCTAACTTCAAATCCATCGATCCACTTCACTATCTTTATTATAAAGTGAATTTTCTGCATTTAATATAGAGTCAGCTAGAATGTTTGCTATTTATACTTCAGTTTTTAAACGCGAGCGATGTTCGTTTGCTCATAACAAGCTTGCAATGATTCTTCAATTATTGTTAAACCTTCTTCAAGTTGCTCATCTGTAATAACTAAAGGCATTAACACACGGATAACATTTCCATACGTTCCTGCTGATAATAAAAGTAACCCACGCTTATTTGCTTCTGCACATAGATTAGCCGTTAACGTTTTGTCAGGTGCTTTCGTCTTACGATCTTGAACGACCTCAAATGCACACATTGCTCCTAACCCACGCACATCACCGATGCAATGATATTTATTTTTCATCTCTTCGAATCGGTTCATTACGTCTTTTCCTAATTCTATCGCTCTATCATTTAATTTCTCATTTTCTATTACATCGAGAACAGCTAATGCAGCTGCACATCCTAATGGACTTCCTGCATACGTTCCACCAAGTTCACCTGGTGCAGATTCATTCATAATTTCTTTACGTCCAATGACACCACTTATCGGTACACCAGCCCCTAATGATTTAGACACTGTAATTAAATCTGGAACGACATCATAGTGATCAATTGCAAAATATTTTCCTGTACGACTAAAGCCTGTTTGTATTTCATCCGCTACAAATAAGATGCCGTTCTCTGAACAAATGCGGCGTACTTCTTGAACAAATTTCTTACTTGGGACGATAAATCCACCTTCCCCTTGAACAGGTTCCATTACAACAGCTGCAATTGTTTCTGGTGCTACTTCCGATATGAAGAAGTTCTTAAACTCTTCAATAATAAAATCATCATACTGCTCTTCCGTTAATCCCTCTGGGCGACGATATTCGTATGGAAATGGCGCTTTATATACTTCTGGAGCAAAGGGACCAAACCCAAATTTATATGGCTTCACTTTACTTGTCATCGTCATTGTCATTAATGTACGACCGTGGAAACCTTTAGAAAATGCGATAATACCAGGTCTCTTCGTATATTTACGAGCGATTTTCACCGCGTTCTCAACTGCTTCTGCACCACTATTTAAAAATAGGACTTGCTTATCGAAACTTCCTGGTGCCAATGCCGCAAGCTTTTCTGCTAATTCAATATATGGCTCATACATCATGACATTAAATCCAGTATGAATGTATTGATCGACTTGTTTATGGAGCGCTTCTTTAACCGTTGGATGACAATGCCCTACGTTAATTGTCCCGATTGCTCCTGCAAAATCAATGTACTGATTGTCATCAACATCTGTTACAAGAGCACCATTTGCAGATTGTACAAACGTTGGGATGCCGTTACTTACTCCTTTTGGTACTATATTTTGACGGCGTTCTAATAAAGATGCCGCTTTCGGTCCTGGAATTTGTTCATTTACTTTAGCAAATTTTTTTGTGTTCATTGCGTACCCCATCCTTTTCTTTACATTGTTTTCTCTTCTTATTGCAAAATATATGCCAACTTTCCTTTCTAGCATTTATCCTATATTCTTTGTATCCAGGCATAAAAAATAAGTCTATAAAGACTCATTAAGAGTCTTTATAGACTTATTTTCCTTACACATTAGACTTTTCTTTCTCCCAGAAAAACTCACCCGATTGAGAAATAAACTCTCCAACAGAATCTAACACTAAATCAGCAAGTGGTTCTAATGTTGGACGGTCTCCCGTACCAGATAGCACCCCAATTGCATAGCAATCACCACCATTTTTAGCTAAATGTAAATCAGTTGGCGTATCTCCAACAACCGCAACCTCACATGATTCTAAATTAAATTTCTCACAAAACACTTCTATAATCTTTTTATCTGGTTTTTGCGCAAGGAATGTATCCGAGGCTATAATATAATCAAAAAAGTTCTCCAACTTATATTGTTTTAAAAATAATTCTGTTGGTGCGAAATCATCCGCCGTGACAACCCCTAATATAAATCCTTTATCTTTTAATGCCTGTAACACTTTCGGTAAATCTGCTGTCATTTTCATATGCGAACGATGCTCATACATAAGGGAAAATAACTTCTCACTTACCCAATGATGCATCTCTTCTTCTCTAGCAGACTCAATATAATTACAAAGCCCCTTCGCTACATCAAGGCTTGTTCCAGCAGCTATTGCACTCCTCGGATTAACAAATGCTCCCTCTACACCAATCTCTTCTAATAAGGTCTGCCCTATTGTACTTGGTAAATGATATAAACTTATACATTCAGCTACAAGTTCTTCAGCTACTTTTATCCAAATTGAATGAAAATCCATTAATGTCCCATCTTTATCAAATAGTATTGCTTTTACCTTCTCCATAGCATCCTACCTCTCGTTTCTTATCTCCTCCAGTGTATCAATAAAATATGGATGTAAAATAAAAGAATTGTAAAAATACCATAAAAATCAAACTAACTCCCAATTTACAATTCATTTTAACAAAGTAAAAAAGGATGCCTTTACAAGGCATCCTCTTGATGTTCAGGAACAAATAGTTCTAAACAATGATATATATTTTCAAATTCCATCGGTGCATCTCCACCATACTCACCATCTAAATTAATCATTAGTTTATCTGGTGAATGTACTTTAATTCGGTTCGCTTGTGTATATAACACTTTTGGATTATTAATATGTTCACCACGTTGTGCTTGTGTTGCTGCTTTAATTAAATCAGCGATAGAACCTTTTTTCAGTACTAATAGGTCAAATAACCCATCGTTAATAGATGCATACGGTGCTACCTTTTCAAATCCACCTACTGAACGAGTATTCGTAATTAAAAACATCGTAATTTCTTCTTGTAGTAACTTTCCATCATACTCAATTTCAACATATGTCGGATGCAATGATGGTAACATCTCGATACCTTTTAGGTAATAAGCAAGTTGTCCTAATACTGTCTTTAACTTACTCGGTACTTCGTATGTTAATTCTGTAATACGACCGCCACCAGCGATGTTAATAAAATATGTATCGTTCGCTCTACCGAGGTCTAATGGCACTGTTTTTCCTTCGCAAATAATATCTGCTGCCTCTTCAATAGAACGAGGTACACCAATCGCACGTGCAAAGTCATTTGTCGTTCCAACTGGAATAATTCCAAATTTCGGGCGGAATTCATGTCCAACTAAACCGTTTACTACTTCATTTAATGTACCGTCGCCACCAGCGGCAATAACAACATCAAACTTACGATCCGCAGCTTGCCTCGCCGCCACAGTAGCGTCTCCAGGACCCGTTGTCGCATGACAAGATGTCTCATAGCCAGCTTGTTCTAATTTTTGTAATACTTCTGGTAAGCTCTTCTTAAATAGCTCACGCCCAGAAGTAGGATTATAAATAATTCTTGCTCGCTTCATCATTTATTAGCACAGGAAATTTCTTTATGCATCGAAAAAGAACATACCGAACTTCTATTCAGTATTCCCATGCCTACCTCCTCTCATCTTGCTATCCTTCTTTTATCCCGCTCAAACAGGCAGTAAGAACCCGATTCGTGTAGTCCATCAAAAGTAAATATTCATTTCAATGGTTTTGTTTTATTTGACCAAAAAATTTATCCCGCTATTTGTGGGCAGTAAATGCCCGATTGGTGTGGGCTAATAATCAGCTTTGGATGAACCTCCCACTGATTAAAGTTTCACTTTATTTCTATCCATTCTTCCATAAAAATTTACATATAACGAATAATAACTATCTATTATTTCATGAGATGAAAAAAAACCTCTATGTTTAGATTTATCATTATTCCCACCTTTTTGCAACTATCATACCATAGTTGCTATACAAACATTTTTCCACTTTTGACAGTTAATCAAACGTTTGTTTAAACGATTTTGTCTCATTTAAACAAACGTTTGATTAACCTAGAAAAACACCCATGTACGGGTGTTTTTCTGCTTAATCTTTAAAAGTCACTACTATTATCGCTTATTAATCTCTTCAAGTAAGATTTTGTTAACAAGCGGTGGATTTGCTTGTCCTTTTGTAGCTTTCATAATTTGACCAACTAAGAACCCAATTGCACGGTCTTTACCGTTTTTAAAGTCTTCGATAGATTGCCCATTATTATCAAGAATTTCTGTTACAACTTTACGAAGTGTACCCTCGTCAGAAATTTGAACAAGACCTTTCGCTTTAACGATTTCTTCTGGGTCTCCACCTTTTTCGATTAATTCATTAAATACTTTCTTCGCAATTTTAGAAGAAATTGTACCTTTTTCAATTAATTGAACCATTTTAGATAAACCAGCAGGCGTTAATGCAACGTCTTTTAATTCTTTTTGTTGTTTGTTTAAGTATGCAAGTACTTCACCCATTAACCAGTTCGATGTTAATTTCGCATCAGCACCGTCTGCAACAGTCGCTTCAAAGAAATCAGACATTTCTTTCGTTAATGTTAATACGTGTGCATCATAAGCTGGTAAGCCAATTTCTGCAACGTAGCGAGCTTTACGCGCATCTGGAAGTTCTGGAATAGAAGCTCGAACTGCTTCTTTCCACTCATCGTCGATGTAAAGTTCAACTAAGTCTGGCTCCGGGAAGTAACGGTAATCGTCAGATCCTTCTTTCACACGCATTAAGATTGTTTTCTTCGTTGCTTCATCATAACGACGTGTTTCTTGTTGGATGATACCACCAGATAACAGTTCTTTTTCTTGGCGCACTTGCTCGTGCTCAAGACCTTTTTGTACGTAAGTGAATGAGTTTAAGTTTTTCAGTTCCGCTTTTGTACCAAACTTCTCTTGTCCAACTGGACGAAGAGAAATGTTCGCATCACAACGCAGAGAACCTTCTTCCATCTTACAATCAGATACACCAGTATATTGAATGATTGATTTTAACTTCTCTAAGTATGCATATGCTTCTTCTGGCGTACGCATATCTGGCTCAGATACGATCTCGATTAAAGGCATACCTTGACGGTTGTAGTCTACTAATGAACCATCAGCTGTATGCGTTGATTTACCAGCATCTTCTTCTAAATGAAGACGTGTAATACCGATACGTTTCTTTTTACCGTCTACTTCGATTTCAATCCAACCATTTTCACCAATTGGCTTATCAAATTGAGAAATTTGGTAAGCTTTCGGATTATCTGGATAGAAATAGTTTTTACGGTCGAACTTCGTTTCCGTTGCGATCTCACAGTTTAATGCCATTGCAGCTTTCATTGCAAAGTTAACTGCTTCTTTATTTAAAGTAGGAAGTACCCCTGGGTATCCTAAGTCAATTACACTTGTTTGTGTATTTGGCTCCGCTCCGAATTCTGTTGGACTCGCAGAGAAAATTTTCGAATTTGTTTTTAACTCAACGTGAACCTCTAAACCAATAATTGTTTCTAAATTCATCTATGCTCGCCTCCTTACAGACTTGCTTTTTTTGTATGATAGTCTGTTGCTTGCTCAAACGCATGTGCAACGCGGTAAATTGTCGCTTCATCGAAGTGTTTACCAATGATTTGTAGACCAAGTGGCATGTTGTTAGCACCGAATCCACATGGAACTGAAATCGCTGGAACACCCGCTAAGTTTACTGGGATTGTTAAAATGTCATTTGCATACATTGTCATTGGGTCGTCAACTTTTTCTCCAACTTTAAATGCCGGAGTTGGTGTTGTTGGTCCAATAATAACATCATAGTTAGCAAATACATTTTCAAAGTCATTTTTAATTAATGTACGTACTTGTTGTGCTTTTTTGTAATATGCATCATAGTAACCAGAGCTAAGGGCAAATGTACCAAGCATAATACGACGTTTAACTTCATCACCGAAACCTTCACTACGTGTGTTTTTGTAAAGATCTAATAAGTTATTTACATTATCAGAACGAACACCGTAACGCACGCCATCAAAGCGTGAAAGGTTAGCAGATGCTTCAGAAGAAGATAATAAGTAATACGTTGCTAGAGCGTATTTAGAGTGCGGAAGAGATACTTCCTCCCAAGTTGCGCCCATACCTTCTAATACTTTTAAAGCAGCTAGTACTGACTCACGAGCTTCTTCGCCAACACCTTCGCCTAAGTATTCTTTCGGTACAGCAATGCGTAAACCTTTAACATCGCCTGTTAAACCAGCTAAATAGTTTCCAACTTCAACATTTGCAGAAGTTGCATCCATGCGGTCAATACCTGAAATAGCTTGTAATAAGTATGCATTGTCTTCTACTGTACGTGTAATCGGTCCGATTTGGTCAAGTGAAGATGCGAATGCTACTAATCCGTAACGAGATACGCGTCCGTAAGTTGGTTTTAAACCTACAACACCGCAATATGCAGCCGGCTGACGGATAGAACCACCCGTATCAGAACCTAGAGAGAATAGTACTTCTCCCGCTGCTACAGCTGCTGCAGAACCACCACTAGATCCGCCCGGAACGTAATCTAAGTTCCATGGGTTTTTCGTAGCGTAGAATCCTGAGTTTTCATTTGAAGAACCCATTGCAAACTCGTCCATGTTTAATTTACCGATTGTAATCGTGTCAGCAGCTTTTAGCTTTTGCACAACTGTCGCATCATAAATTGGATCGAAGTTTGCTAACATTTTACTCGCACAAGTTGTACGAAGACCGTTAGTTACAATGTTATCTTTTACACCAATTGGCATACCGAATAATAAACCATTATCTTCAGCGCCGATTTTTGCATCTAATTCTTTCGCTTTTGCGCGTGCATTTTCTTCATCTAATGTAAGAAAAGCTTTTACGTTATCTTCAACATCCGCAATACGTTTGTAAGATTCTTCTACTAAATCCGTAACGGAAATTTCTTTGTTGTTTAATTTCTTATGTAACTCTGATACTGAATGATCAAATAATGACATCGAAATTCCCCTCCTCTATTCTAATACTGCTGGAACACGGATTTGATTATCTTTGTGATCCGGTGCATTTTTTAATACTTCTTCGACTGGTAAACCTTTTTCTGGTACATCTTCACGCATAACATTTTTCATAGTTAATACATGAGTTGTTGGTTTTACATCTGTTGTATCTAATTCATTTAACTGTTCTGCAAATGTAACAATTGCATCTAGTTGTTTTTGAAATTTTTCAGCTTCTTGATCAGTAATTGCAAGACGTGCTAAATGTGCTACGTGCTTTACATTCTCAACGGAAATTCTTGACACGGCTAGGCCACCTCCATAATATATCGTTCAATCTACAATACTATTGATGATACCAAATTTTCAGTACTTCAAGCAAGTCAACACACGGCACTTACGCCATTTTTACATAAAAAAAGAAAGGCAAATGCCTTTCTTTACAATTTACTCTTTATCTAACGGTTTATTTTTCGGAAATCTCTCGTTATCTTCTTCATTATCACGAATTGTTTTTTGTAACACAAAACAAGACATCGTTAAAAATAGTGTTCCAATTAAATAGTATCCTTTTACACTAAGCGTTTCATCTAACGTATAAATCCCAATTAGCATACCTGAAAGCGCACAAACAAATGAAGTCCATGCTAAAAATGTGAACGCTTGCGTATTACGTCTTCTCATCGTTCTCCCCCTCGTTAGCTGTATACCCATTATAGATAAGTATATTTACCATGATGGATTTTTATGTAAATTCTAGTTTTATATTTATAAATCTATCATAAAAGAATACTATTTTAAAGGAAGTTTTCTGTCTAATCTGAAAAAAACAATCTAAACAATTGGTTTTTCAGATTACCTTACTGTTCGCTATCTACTTTCATTCATAAAAAAAGACCAGGAAAACTCCTGGTCCATTACTCTACTTAACAAACATTGGATTCTACGTTATACAAAATTGGAAGGTACAGAATTAGGGTTCGTTTGTTAAGTAGATTATATGTTGAACGAACTAACAGCGGAGGGGTTCCTTCTGTTAGTCCATTAAACCCAATCATTATTTTACGATTTTTTCAAGCTCCTCAAGTGAAAGGTCAACTGAAATTGAACCATCATTTGTTTCTTTCTTAATTGCATCTGTTACTTCTTTTGAATGATATAATTCAATTACTTTTTTCAGTGTTGGATCATCTTTATCTTTCGTACGAGCTGCGAAAATATTAATATAAGGCTTCGCATTTTCATTCTTTGGATCTTCTAAGAAAATAGGATCCTTCGCTGGATCTAATCCAGCTTGACCAGCAACACCGTTATTAATAACTGAAGCTGCTACATCTTTTAATACACGAGGTGTTTGCTGTGCGATAACCGGCGTGATTTTTAATTTCTTCGGATTTTCAGCAATGCCGCTTGGATCTCCAAATAAGCCAAAATCTTTTTTAAGCTTTAATAATCCAGCTGCATCAAGAAGTTTTAATGCACGTGCTTGGTTCGTTGGATCGTTTGGAATTGCAATTTCTGAACCATCTGGGATTTCATTTGCTTTCTTATATTTTTCAGAGTATAAACCCATTGGTGCAATTTGCGTTGTACCAACAGCTGTAATATCTAACTTATGCTCTTTTTTAAATTGCTCTAAGAAAGCAATATGCTGGAATGAGTTTAATTCAATATCTCCATCAGCTAACGCTTTATTTGGCGTTGTGTAATCAGAGAACTCAATCAGTTTAACTTTAATCCCTTCTTTTTCAGCTTTTTTCTTCAAAATTTCCCAAGCGTCTCCATCCGTTCCAGTTACACCGACGCGAACTACTTTTTCTTTCGCTCCTGCACCCGTGTCTCCACTTGAGCAGCCGCTTAATGCTGAGATTCCTACAATCGCTGATAATGCAAATGCTAAAATTTTCTTCATTTTCTTTTCCTCTCTTCCTTTTTATGATCTGCGTAACAAGACTTTCGCAAAGTAGTTTCCTAAATTTTGAGCTATCTGTACGAGAATAATAAGTAAAACAACCGTTACGAACATAACCGATGTATCAAAACGTTGATAACCATATGTCATTGCCAAGTCACCAAGACCGCCACCACCGACAAGCCCAGCAACTGCAGAAAATTCAATTAAACCAACTGTCATAAACGTGACACCTAAGATTAATGGTGCTAACGCTTCTGGTACAAGGATTTCAAAAACGATTCTAATTGGCGAGGCGCCCATTGCTTGCGCTGCTTCAATTACTCCTTTCGGAACGGAAACAAGATTTGTTTCAACCATTCTAGCAATACCAATTGATGCGACTAACGTCATCGGGAAAATTGCCGCTGCTGTTCCAATCGTCGTTCCAATAACGCTTCTTGTTAGTGGGCTTAAAGCTACTAAAAAGATAATGAATGGTACCGGACGAATTGTATTAATTATGATGTTAAGAATAGAAAAGACCCATTTATTTTCTAAAAAGTTTCCTTTTCTCGTTACATATAAAAGTAAACCTAGAGGTATACCCAGAATTGTAGCGAATATAAGTGTTACAATTACCATTAAGAGGGTATCTCCCGTCGCATCTAGTATGCGCGGCCAAAATATACTCCAATCAACTCGCATGAGCTTCTACCTCCTTCAGCTGCACTTGCAGTCTTAGATGTTGTAATGCTTTTTGAATTTCCCTCTGCTCACCTTGCAATTCTACAAGCAGATTTCCAAATAGCACATTTTGAAGTTCAATAATATTTCCGTACAGTACATTTACATCAACGTTATAGTTTTTTGCGATATATGATAGTACCGGCTGTCCTGTCTCCTCACCAGTAAATGTTAGACGATAAATTTGACCACCATTTTGAATTTTCGCTAGAACACTTTCTGGTAAATGATCATTAATAACAGAACGTACAAAGTTTTGAGTCGTCTTTGTTTTTGGTTGCGTGAAAACATCAAACAGTTTTCCTTCTTCAATAACTTTTCCCTTCTCCATTACAGCTACACGGTGACAAATTTCTTTCACAACATGCATTTCATGTGTAATAAGAAGAATTGTTAAATTGTATTCTCGATTTACTTTCTTTAATAAGTTTAGAATTTCTGTCGTCGTTTCTGGATCTAAGGCTGATGTTGCCTCATCACATATAAGAATATCTGGCGATGTCGCAAGTGCTCTAGCAATACCAACACGCTGCTTTTGTCCCCCTGATAGCTGTTCTGGATAATAGTTTGCTTTATCTTCTAACCCTACAAACCTCAGCAGTTCATTCACTTGTTCCTTTATCTCGTTCTTTGGCAATTTCGCTAACTTTAATGGATAAGCAATATTCCCAAACACTGTTCTTGAATTAAATAAATTAAAGCTTTGAAAAATCATTCCGATTCTTTGTCTTAGTTTGCGTAATTCTTTCGTCGATAATGATGTAATATCTTTATCATCTATTGAAATCGTTCCTGCCGTCGGTCTCTCTAACATATTTACTAAGCGTAATAATGTACTCTTTCCAGCTCCACTAAAACCGATAATGCCAAAAATTTCGCCTTTCTCAACTGATAATGTTACATCCTCCACCGCATGAACAAATTGCCCAGCTGATTCATACACTTTACTTACATTGTTAAAAGAAATCATTTTTCCCCCTCCTATATGCTGTAAAAACTTAAAGTAGAGCTTTCGAGGTAAAATAAAAAGTGCCCTCCTTCTTATCAACCATAAAGATAAGAAGGAGAGCACTTATATGTACTCGTTCACATCTTCTCATCTTCCAAGCCTTTATATGGCTTGCTGGAGTTAGCACGGTATTAAAAAACCCGTTGCTGAGGTATCGTAGGGCCAGTCCCTCCACCTCTCTGGATAAGAATGTATCGATTTAATTGTCGTTTAATTAATTCTCATTATAGAACTCAGAATAATAAGAGTCAATACATTTTTTAGAAAAATATTAATTATTCCTTTATTAAAATTTTCAGATGAATATTCATCTGAAAAATAGTAACTTTCAAGGTTATTTAAAATTCTTCTTCCTCATATTTTTAAACAGGAGAATCCTCTCTACAAATTGAATAAATTTATTTGAATATGAAACTCGGAGGAAGATAAATATATGAAAACAGCTCTTTTACTCGTCGATATTCAAAACGATTATTTTCCAAATGGAAAGATGGAATTGCGTAATCCAGTAGAAGCAAGCGAATATACTAATCAGTTATTACAACACTTTAGAACAAACAGCGAACCTATTTTTCATATCCAACACGTAGCTATAAAAGATGACGCTACTTTTTTCCTACCTAATACAGAAGGTGTACATATTCATGAAAGCGTACGTCCACTTAGAGAAGAAACAGTTATAGTCAAACATTATCCAAATAGCTTCCGAGAAACTAATCTTCTAGAGCAATTAAAACGTTTAAATATTGAACATGTCGTTGTATGCGGGATGATGACTCATATGTGTATCGATGCAACAGTAAGGGCTGCATTCGATTTTGGCTTTCAATGTACCGTTATACATGACGCTTGTGCTACAAAAGACCTTTCTTTTAAGAACGCTACTATACCAGCTGTTTATATTCACAATACAATTTTAGCTAGTTTAAATGGCGTATATGCAAATGTAATAAGCACGCAAGAATTTTTAGCTACATAAAAAAACACTCCTTTCAGTGAGCAAAACTGAAAGGAGTGTTCCTTGTCGAACCATAGATTTTCTTTCAAATTGTATTATACAGGAAATTCTCAAAATGAATACTAAAAAATATGACTAATAAGTCAACTTTTCTCATCATTTTATTTCTGTTCACATGTTTATCACGCTATTAATAGGTTTTAGCTCATTCCCTTCGAACGATGGTAATATATAGGATTTCAATTTTAAAAGGAGCTCTTCACATTCTGTGAAGAGCTCCTCTACTATTTCTTATAAAGTTTCAGAAGTAGTTTTTGCTTGCATGTGAAGTGCTAAGTAATCAGGTCCACCAGCTTTAGAGTCTGTACCAGACATGTTAAAGCCACCGAATGGTTGGTAACCTACGATTGCACCAGTACATCCACGGTTGAAGTATAAGTTACCAACGTGGAAGTCTTCGCGTGCTTTTTCAATATGGTCACGGTTGTTAGTAATAACAGCACCTGTTAAACCGTATTCCGTATTGTTTGCAATTGCAAGTGCATGATCGAAGTCTTTCGCTTTACAGAATGCTACTACTGGTCCGAAGATTTCTTCTTTCATTAAGCGAGCATCTTCTGCAACGTCAGCAACGATTGTTGGTTGGATGAACCAGCCTTTAGAATCGTCTCCTTCGCCACCTGCTAAGATTCTACCTTCTTCTTTACCAATTGCAACATAGCTCATTACTTTATCAAATGCAGCTTGGTCATTAACAGGACCCATGTTTGTACCTAATACTGCTGGGTTAGCAACTGTTAATTCTTTCGTTAATTCAACAGCACGATTTAATACGTGATCGTATACATCTTCATGGATTACTGCACGAGAACATGCAGAACATTTTTGTCCTGAGAATCCGAATGCTGATGCAACGATAGACTTAGCTGCTAATTCAAGATCTGCTTCTTTATCAACAACGATTGTATCTTTACCGCCCATTTCAGCGATAACACGTTTTAACCAAATTTGTCCTGGGTTTACTTTCGCTGCACGCTCATAGATACGGATACCTACATCACGAGATCCCGTGAAGCTTACGAAACGTGTACGAGGATGATCTACTAAGTAGTCACCAACTTCAGAACCGTTACCTGGAACGAAGTTTACTACGCCAGCTGGTAAGCCAGCTTCTTCTAATACTTCCATAAATTTCGCTGCTACTACAGGAGTTGTACTAGCTGGTTTTAGTAATACTGTGTTACCAGAAACTAAAGCAGCTGTTGTCATACCTGCCATAATTGCGAATGGGAAGTTCCAAGGAGAAATGATAACACCTACTCCTAATGGAATGTAAGAGAAACGATTATATTCAATTGGACGGCTTTCTACTGGAATACCGTCTTTTAATTTTAACATTTGACGACCATAATATTCCATAAAATCGATTGCTTCTGCTGTATCAGCATCTGCCTCATTCCATGGCTTACCTGCTTCTTTTACAAGAATAGCAGAGAATTCATGTTTTCTGCGACGAACGATTGCTGCAGCACGGAATAAAATGTCTGCACGCATTTCTGGCTTTGATTTTCTCCAAGTTTGGAATGTTTCATCCGCTACTTGCATTGCTTTTTCAGCTAACTCACGGCTTGCTTTTGAAACACGACCAACAAGTTCCTCTTTATTTGCAGGGTTTACAGAAACAATTTTGTCTTCTGTAGTGATTTTTTCTCCCCCAATAATTAATGGATAGTCTTGTCCAAGATAAGATTCTACTTTCTTTAAACCTTCTTCAAACGCTAATTTGTTAGCCTCCACTGAAAAATCTGTAAATGGCTCATGTTTGTATGCTACTACCATTTTTTTTAGCCTCCCCTTAGAAAAACGTTTACATTTTACAACATTATTCTACACGATAATTTAGATTTATTCAAATATTCCTAGACTTATATTTTAAAAATTAATAAATTTTTAAAATATAATAAAAAAAGAGATTCATACATGCGTATGAATCTACAAAATATGAGTATATTCCAAAACATTTTTCCCGATCAATAATATAGTAACTAATAAAAATAAAGTTCTTACATATCCAACACCTTTTTGAACCGCAAACTTCGATCCAAAATAAGCACCTAAGATCATTGATAATCCCATGATAATACCGTATTCAAAATGAATTATGTCTAAAAATAAAAAAGTAATTAAAGATACAATATTACTAACAAAGTTCAAAAGTTTTCCAGATGCTGCCGCTTGAATAAAATCCAAGCCAATTAATAAAAATGCAAAAATTAAAAACGCCCCTGTCCCTGGTCCAAAAAATCCATCATAAAATCCTATCATTAAAATAGCAAAGAAAAATATTAATGTTTTTCTTTGCGTCATCTTCTTATAGGTAGACACACTTCCCCAATTCTTTTTTGCAATAATATAAATAGCAATAAATACCAACATTACAAGTACTAATGGGCGTAAAATATCCGATGGAATAAATTTTACTACTAAAGCGCCTGCAACAGCTCCAACAATAGTTAACGGGATTAACTTTCCTACAATTTTAAAATCAACTTTTCCTGATCGAATGAAATACATCGCACTCGTAAACGTCCCCATCGTTGCCGCTAATTTATTCGTTGCAATTGCCGAAGCTGGCGATAAGCCAACAAACATAAGCGCCGGAAGCGAAATTAACCCTCCTCCTCCAACAACCGAATCAATAAAAGCTGCTAAAAAACCGAATGCAATTAATAAAATAATGACTTGAAAACTTAATTCTTCCATGAGCTTTACCCCTTACCCCTATTATTTACAACATTTTAAATTATAACAAAATTGCATAAGAAAAAAAGCTGTTCCTTAGAGGAACAGCCTTCATATTTAATCTAAAATTTTCACAAGTGGTTCATCTTGTTTTGCTTCACGTATAATAATGGCTTCTGGGCGTTCTACAGATTTAATTGTTACTTGTACTTTCATATAATTCGGGAAGTATTCCATAACAAGCCCTGCCACATATTGTGTAAAACCAACTATTTCAGCTTTTCCATTAAATTGGACAGGAATATCAAGCTTCATTTCTCTTAATTCATCATCTCTATACATACCCGTACCAATAACAGCTGTATAGTCGCCTTGGAAATAATCGCTTAGTTTTGCCTTAAAGTTGGATACTCTTGCAAGATCTTCACGTTTATTATCTGTTTTCGCTTGCTCTGATGGGAACAAATAATATTTTTCATTAATTTGTTTCCAATCTTCAACCGTTTCACTACCTTTTTCAACATTTGCATAAGAAACAAAATTACCTGGCACAAGTGACGCCTTCGGAGCCTGACGATAAATTGCAAATGTGATCGGAAGGTTTTTTGTTTCAGGATCTTTTTGATGCATAAACTTCAAGACTTCTTGCGCCATTTTTTTCCCTTCAGCTAACATTTTTTCATTCGAGATTGTAGCTTCACGCGGGTAACCATGTTCTTCATTATAATAATGCACTGAATTCATTGCTAATCCAACTACAATGCCGCTACGCTCATCTTTGTCGCCGTTTTTCACATAATAATCATGCTCTAAAATATTGGAAATATATATTGGATTTTTTTTGTTTTTTTCTTCTAGTATTTCGGATCCTTCACCTAAAGCTGGATTTAATCCTATGTTTGGAAATTTAACTGCATCTTTTTTTAATGTATCTTCTAGTTCTTTCTGTTCAGCATTTGTACGCTTTCTTTTAACAAGCATTTGTACATATTGAGCCTCTAGAGTATCTCCGCCTTTAAAGAAATGATCTTTCGTACTAAATGATTCCTTCGCAATACGCATTAATCCTGTTTCAAATTCATCTATATCAAGACGATTATTTACTCCTTGCACGACTAAACCACGTGCCTTTCCACCATAAAATGGAATAGTCGTCTTATAATATTCATCCGACATAGCGTATTTTGGGACAACTGATTGTTCTTTTGCTTTCCCCGATTTCTCAGACACTTTTTCATCTTTGTCGGCACCTGCACTACACCCACTTACAAGTAGGCCAAGGCTTAATACCGCTAATGCTATTTTTTTCATGGTAAGTTTGCACCTCTTACTTATTTAGCTCTTGTAAGAACCTCTCTTCATTCCAAACCTCAACATTATGTTTCTCCGCTTGTGCTAATTTCGAACCAGCCGATTCACCTGCAACAACCAAATCTGTACTCTTACTAACACTTCCTGTTACTTTTCCACCTAATGCCTCAATCTTCTTCTTCGCTTCACTTCGTCCCATAACTTCTAGCTTACCTGTTAAAACAACCGTTTTTCCTGCGAAGTAAGATTCAACATTTTGTAAATCTGCAATTTTTATACCTTTGTATGTCATATTCACGCCATACTCTTTAAACTGCTGTAATAACTCTAATACATCTTCATTATCAAAATATGTCACAACAGATTGAGCCATTTTTTCGCCAATTTCATTAATTGCTTTTAGTTCTTCTTCTGTTGCTTTTACAAGCTCATCCATCGTTTCAAAGTGCTCTGCAAATGTACGTGCTGCTTTCGCTCCAACGTGTCGAATTCCAAGACCAAATAATAATCGCTCTAACGAGTTTTCTTTAGAATTTTCAATTGCTTGTATTAAATTTGTTGCTGATTTTTCACCAAAACGTTCTAACTGTAATAACTGCTCTTTCGTTAATGCATATAAATCAGCAAATGTACGAATATAATCTGCATCAAAAAGTTGTGTAATGACACGTTCTCCAAGCCCATCAATATTCATTGCATTTCTTGAAACGAAATGAATTAATCCTTCGCGAATTTGAGCTGGACAAGTTGGATTTATACATCGAAGTGCTACTTCTTCTTCTAAACGAACAAGTTCACTCTCACATGCTGGGCAATGCGTTGGCATGCGGTATTCTTCTTCTTCACCAGTACGCTTATCAAAAATAACGTTCACAACTTCAGGAATAATATCTCCAGCCTTCTTCACAACAACGTAGTCACCAATTCGAATGTCTTTTTCACGAATTAAATCTTCGTTATGTAAAGAAGCACGACGAACGATCGTACCAGCAACTCTCACTGGCTCTAGCTCTGCAGTCGGTGTTACAACCCCTGTTCGGCCAACACTTAATTCAATGCCTGTTAATCTCGTTACAACTTCTTCAGCCGGGAATTTATAAGCAATCGCCCATCTTGGACTCTTCGCTGTAGTTCCTAGACTTTCTTGAAGAGCAACATCATCTACTTTTATAACGATTCCATCAATCTCATAATCAAGATGCGGACGTTTTTCTTGCCATTCTTCTACATAAGCTATAACCTCTTCGATTGTTTCACATGTACGGCGATTTGGATTTGTCTTAAATCCGAGTTCACCTAGGAAATCAAGCGATTCACTGTGCGATGGAATTGTTTTTTCTTCTACATTCGCAAGACCGTACACAAACATAGATAAGTTACGCTTCGCTGCAATTTTCGGATCAAGTTGACGTATTGAGCCTGCTGCCGCATTACGCGGATTCGCAAATACATCTTCTCCATTTTGCTCTTTTTCTTCATTTAGTTTAACAAATGAACGCTTCGGCATATAAGCTTCGCCTCGTGCTTCTAACGTTACTTCTTCATTTAAACGAAGTGGGATAGCTTTAATCGTTTTTAAATTTTGAGTAATATCTTCACCCGTTACACCATCACCACGTGTCGCCCCTTGAATGAAGCGTCCTTTTTCATAATGAAGCGAAACGGCAAGCCCGTCAATTTTTAATTCACATATATATCTTACATTCGCATCATCAATTCCTTGACGTACTCTTCTGTCGAAATCACGTAAATCTCCTTCGTTAAATGCATTTCCTAAACTTAACATTGGTGACTTATGTGTTACTTTTTCGAATATATCAAGAATAGTTCCCCCAACGCGAACGGAGGGAGAATCCTCACTCATAAACTCTGGGTTCTCTGCTTCTAATTTTATAAGCTCCTGCATATTACGGTCATATTCCGCATCAGAAACAGAAGGATTGTCTAATACGTGATATTGATAATTAAATGTATTTAACAAATCACGCAGTTCTTCTATACGTTTTTTTGCTATCTCTTTTGACATATCCTCATTCCTTTCTATTGTTTCGTCACAGGTGCAAATTTTGCTAACAAACGTTTAACACCAATCGGGCTTGGGAAGGCAATATCTAATTCTTTTGCATCACCTTCACCTTTTACACTTACAACTGTACCGATTCCCCATTTTTGGTGGGAAGCTTTATCGCCTACTGCCCAGCCAATTTGCTCACCGCCTGTCGTCTTAGCTGCAGGACGCGCGAAAGCTGAACGAGAGCGTGTTGTGGTTGTCGTTGTCATTTTACTGCTACTTGCTGTTCTGCCTTTTGCACCAAACGAATTTTCACGCTTCGGCGCTGTTTCATTTAATGATTCCACTAGTTCTGTCGGGATTTCTGTAATGAAGCGAGACGCAGCGTTCATACTTGTTCTACCAAATAAAGTACGCATTTGCGCATTAGATAAATATAGCTCTTCTTCTGCACGAGTAATACCTACATAAGCAAGA
Organism: Bacillus sp. D48C; assembly: GCF_053345735.1. Lineage (NCBI taxonomy): Bacteria > Bacillati > Bacillota > Bacilli > Caryophanales > Bacillaceae > Bacillus > Bacillus sp. D48C. The sequence continues at coordinate 18,201 of NZ_JBKFAQ010000018.1, read as the reverse complement.
CGACGTTCTTCTTGCATTTCATCCTCTTCCATAAGAGAACGAGTATGAGGGAATATCCCTTCCTCTAAACCAACAATAAAGACAACCGGGAACTCTAATCCTTTCGCTGAGTGCATCGTCATTAAGATAACTTCTTCACCAGCAGTTGGGTCTTCATCTACACGATCAATATCAGCAACAAGTGCTAAATCTGTTAAGAATGCAACAAGACTCTTATCTTCGCTTTGAGATTCAAATGTTTGCGTAACAGATAAGAACTCGTCTAAGTTTTCTAAACGACCTTCCGCTTCTAAAGAACGCTCATTTTTCAACATATCGCGATAGCCTGTTTTTTCAATAACTTCTTCTACTAATTCTGTAACAGATAAATACTCTTGCATATTTACCCAGTTGTGTAATAAACTTGCGAATTCTTTTACTGCCTTTGTAATTTTTGCACTTACTCCAACATGCTCAATCTCATCAAATACAGCAGTTAATGAAATTCCGTTTTGCACACCATAATTAATAATTTTATCAATAGAAGTCGCACCAATACCACGCTTTGGCATGTTAATAATACGTGCAAAACTAATTTCATCATCTGGATTACCGATTAAACGTAAGTACGCCAAAATATCTTTAATCTCTTTACGGTCGTAGAACTTCGTACCCCCGACAATTTTGTACGGGATGTTAGATTTAAGGAAAATCTCCTCGACCATACGAGACTGAGCATTCGTACGATATAGTACTGCAAAATCAGTGTATTTTCGTTTCCCCATTTGAAGATCGTCACGAATTTTTTTCGCAACAAAATATGCTTCGTCCTTTTCAGTTGCAGCACGATAATACGAAATTTTGCTCCCAACTTGATTGTCCGTCCATAATTTCTTCGGTTTACGATTCGTATTTTTTTCAATAACAGCATTCGCTGCATTTAAAATATTTTGTGACGAACGATAGTTTTGTTCTAACAAAATTACTTGTGCATTCTCATAATCTTTTTCGAATGACAAAATGTTAGAAATATCTGCACCACGCCAGCGATAAATAGACTGGTCAGAGTCACCTACAACGCAAAGATTTTTAAAACGCGCTGCCAAATGTTTAACAAGAAGATATTGCGCTTTATTCGTATCTTGATACTCATCAACGTGAATATATTGGAACTTACGCTGATAAAACTCCAATACTTCTGGAACACGTTCAAATAGCTGAATCGTCGTCATAATTAAATCATCAAAGTCTAATGAATTATTTTTCAAAAGACGTTTTTGATACTCTGTGTATACATCGCTCGTTAATTTTTCATATGGATCAGCCATTGTAATTTTTTTTGCATATTTATCCGCAGATAACAGTTCATTTTTCGCATTACTAATACCCGCTAAAATAGAGCGCGGCTCAAATTTCTTCGGATCAATATTGCGCTCTTTCATAATTTTTTTGACTACCGTTAACTGATCACCTGAATCTAAGATTGTAAAGTTACGATTAATGCCAATACGATCGATATCACGTCGTAAAATACGTACACACATAGAGTGGAACGTCGAAATCCAAATATCTTCTGCTTCTGGTCCCACAAGTGTATCAATACGCTCGCGCATTTCACGAGCTGCTTTATTTGTGAAGGTAATAGCTAATACATTCCATGGTGCTACACCTTTTTCACCAAGCAAATACGCAATACGGTGTGTTAACACACGTGTTTTACCACTACCTGCACCTGCCATTAATAGAAGTGGTCCATTCGTTGTTTGTACCGCTTTTTGTTGCTGTGGATTTAAACCGTTTAATAACTTATCTGTCATACTCATATACGCCTGCACCTACTCTCCTTTTACTGCTTTAACTGTTTTTAACGCCGATTTTATATCATCATAAATAATATTTCCAACAACTACTGTATCAGCATATTGTGCCATTTCTTTCGCCTGTTCTGCATTAGAAATACCGCCGCCATAGTATAACTGAGCTTGTTTCAATTCTGCTTTTACATTTTTAACAAGTTCAACTTCTCCATACGTACCGCTATATTCTAAATAAAATATCGGTAAATGTAATAACTTGTCTGCTAAACGAGCATATGCAATAACGTCATCTTCTGTTAAATCACATTTCGCATCTGTAAGCTGGGCTACTTTCGCTTCTGGATTTAAAACACAATACCCTTCCATAAAAATTTCGTCCCAGTCCATAATATCCCCAAATTCTTTCAATGCCTCATGATGAACACCTGTTACCCATTCTACTTTTCGGCTATTTAACACACTTGGGATGTAATAAAAATCAAATCCTGGTGTAATTGCTTCTACATCAGAGACCTCTAATACACAAGGAACAGCATATCTACGAATGCTAACTAGCATGTGTAATACGTTATCAATTGTAACCCCATCACTTCCGCCTACAATAACCGCATCAGTTCCAGACTCACAAATCATTTCTAAATGTTCATCGCTTAACTCCTTATTTGGATCAAGCTTAAATACATGTTTCCATCCGGAAATATCGTACATGAAAACACCCTTCCTTTTCTCTAGTTATATCTATAGTTCTGTTTAAAATAACAGTTAGTTTTCATCTTGTTTTTTAAATATTTTTCAAAAAGAATGATTTAATTTCATCTTCTTTTTATGCATTCTTTCATTATAACAAAAAAAGCTACTGACACACACGCCCATTCCAACATCTTTTTCAACGTCAAATGTTGGATTACATATCCCCAAAATCACACGGGATACTAATAAGAGAAGTAGTATTCACTATTTCAATTTTCATAAAAAGGAGTGTTTTTCTAATGAAGCAAAACATCGGGACAATAAACGCTCTAATTCGAATTACACTTGGGCTTGTCCTCTTCGGATGTAGTGCAACTAAACTTGTACGCAAGCCATGGTGCACTTGGTCTAACATTTTTCTATGGATTGGTGCAATGAAAGTTGCAGAGGGAATTGTTCGCTTCTGCCCTATTGTTGAAGCGTGGAAGTTTGGAAAATACATGAATATGGGTGCATTTAAAATGCCTAGCATGAATTTTACTGAAAAAGGACATGCTAAAGAAGAAGTGAATCAAACTTCCTCTCATGACAAGCCAAAGTCAAAAGGAAGTTATGACGCTTCTGACAAAGAGATTGAGTCAGCGATTGAAGAAATAATCCTGGCAAAACCGCTTTGAATCATTTGTCACGATGCAAGATGCTCTCAAAGGGACTTAGCTGCTGCAGTGGGCGGTTAAGTCTTCTTTATTTTACCATAAAAACAGAACGTACATTCCCTTTTTAAACTTAAAATGTATATAAAAGATATCAATCAATAAAATTCAGAAAATTAGGTGCATCCCTCTTGCTTAAAATGATATAAAAGTGATATCATTTTTATATCAGGAGGCGATCATATGAAAGAGAAACAAGTATTTTATGTAAATGGTTTTCTCGGTATTATTGGAATTTTGATTTTAGCGGCTATCGGTGTATTTTTCCTTGCACAAGAAATTTTTATAGGAGCAGCACTAACTATTGTATTAGCCGCAATTCTCGCTACGGGTATCGGGATTGTTCAACCAAATCAAGCGAAAGTTATTACGTTCTTTGGTAATTATTTAGGAACAATTCGTCAAAACGGTTTATTTTTAACGATTCCGTTCGCATTCCGTCAAACTGTATCTTTACGTGTTGAAAACTTTAATAGTAAGAAATTAAAAGTAAACGATGTTGAGGGAAATCCGATTGAAATTGCAGCTGTTATCGTATATAAAGTAGTTGATTCTGCAAAAGCAATGTTCGGTGTTGAACATTACGATCGATTTGTAGAAATTCAAAGCGAAACGGCAATCCGCCACGTCGCAACAAAATATCCATATGACAATTTCCAAGATGAAACTTGCATTACGTTACGCGGAAATACTGAAGAAATCTCTGAAGAATTAAAACGTGAGTTAGAGGCACGTCTTGAAATTGCTGGTGTAGAAGTATTGGAAACTCGTTTAACGCATTTAGCTTACGCAACAGAAATTGCCCATGCAATGCTACAACGTCAACAAGCAAAAGCAGTATTAGCTGCTAGAAAAGAAATTGTTGAAGGTGCTGTGAAGATGGCCAAAGATTCAATCCATATGTTAGATGAAGAAGGCGTACTGGAACTTGATGACGAGCGTAAAGCAAATATGGTAAACAACTTATTAGTTGCCATCGTTTCAGATAAAGGTGCGCAACCGGTTATTAATACAGGAAGCCTATACTAAGGGCTATAAGTAATTATGGCTAAAAAGAAAAGCTTTCCATTACGTATTGATCCTGAATTACACGCAGTCATCGAAAAATGGGCAAATGATGAGTTTCGTAGCGTCAATGCACACATCGAGTATTTACTTCGAGAAATGGCAAAGCAAAAAGGGAAATTAAAAAAAGATAAAGATGCATAAAAAATCCCGCTGATTCCTCAGCGGGATTTTTACATATTAACTTCTCGTCATCTTATGCTCAATTGCACGATATCCTATATCACTTCGATAAAATAGACCATCACTCTCAATTTTACCGATTTCTTTATATACTTTATCTTTTGCTTCTTGTAAACTATTCGCCTTGCAAGCAACAAATAGTACACGGCCACCGTTTGTTACAAAATCACCATGCTTCATCGCTGTGCCTGAATGGAAAACAATCGCATCTTGCAGTGCATCTAATCCTTTAATAATGTCACCTTTTTTATATGCTTCTGGATATCCTTTCGAAGCAAGTACAACACCAATTACTGCTTCCTCTGACCATTGTAACGTTAGCTCACTTTCATCTAATACAGCGTTACATACATCAACTAAATCGTTTTCTAAGCGAGGTAATACTACTTCTGTTTCAGGATCACCAAAGCGTGCATTAAATTCAATTACCTTTGGACCATCATTTGTTAAAATAAGACCTGCGTATAAAATGCCTGTAAACGAACGGTTTTCTGCAATCATCGCTTTAGCAGTTGGATGTAATACCGTTTTTATCGCCTCTTGAACTGCTGATTCTGGAATTTGTGGCACTGGAGAATACGCACCCATTCCGCCCGTATTTGGACCTTTATCACCATCAAAAGCTCTTTTATGATCTTGGGCGATTACCATTGGATGTACAGTTGTTCCATTCACGAATGCCATTAATGAAAATTCTTGTCCATCTAAAAACTCTTCAATAACGACCTTCTTACTTGCCGCGCCGAATTTCACATCTTGCAGCATTTCTTTCACAGCTTGTAATGCCTCTTCAAGTGTCATTGCTACTGTCACGCCTTTACCAGCAGCTAGGCCGTCAGCTTTAATAACGATTGGTGCACCAACTTTTTGAATGTACTGTACTGCTTCTTCATAATCTGTAAAAGTTTCATACGCCGCAGTTGGAATATCATATTTTTTCATTAATTCTTTCGTAAAAGCTTTACTACCTTCAATAACAGCAGCCGCTTTATTCGGACCAAATACGCGAAGTCCCTCTTCGTTAAATCGATCAACAATTCCATTCATAAGTGGAATTTCTGGTCCAACGAAAGTTAATTCAACCTTATTCTCTTTAGCAAATAAAACTAATGCATCAAAATCATTTTCATCAATATCAACTGGTGTTGCAACATCGCGCATACCTTCATTACCTGGTGCTACATACACCTTTTCTACTTTTTCAGATTGTGCAAACTTCCAAGCTAAAGCATGCTCACGCCCACCGCGGCCAATTACTAAAACATTCATATTTCATCCCCCAATAATTAAATAAGTACAAACTAGAAGCTATGCTCCTAGTTTGCTTTCTCATATCAATAAAAGTTTAAAAGGTTATCTCGACCGGACCTTTTAAACATCCTCTATTAGTGTTTGAAATGACGTACGCCAGTGAACACCATAGCAATCCCATACGTATCCGCCACTTTAATAGAATCTTCATCACGGATTGATCCGCCCGGTTGAATGATTGCTGTAATTCCTGCTTTTGCTGCTTCTTCTAATGTATCTGGCATTGGGAAGAAAGCATCAGATGCAAGTGCGCTACCTTGTGCTTTTTCACCAGCTTGTGTAATTGCGATTTTTGCAGAACCTACACGGTTCATCTGTCCTGCACCGACACCAATTGTCATATCATCTTTCGCTAAAACAATTGCATTTGATTTCACATGCTTTACAACTTTCCAAGCTAGTTTTAAATCTTTCCATTCTTGCTCTGAAGGTTCACGTTTCGTTGGAATTGAAATTGTACTTTCATCTAATGATAACGTATCTTCCTCTTGAACGAGAAGCCCACCTTGTACAGAAGTTAGTTTTTTGCTTGCACTTGTCGCTTTTTCAATATTTACAGTTAGTAGACGTAAGTTTTTCTTACTTTGCAATACTTCTAAAGCTTCTTTTGAGAAAGAAGGTGCAATAATGATTTCTAAGAAAATTTCGTGTAACTTTTCTGCTGTAGCTTTATCAATTTCACGATTTGCTGCAATAATACCGCCGAAGATTGATACTGGATCTGCTTCATAAGCACGAGTATATGCTTCGTGAATATCAGTTCCTACTCCAACACCACATGGATTCATATGTTTTACTGCTACTACTGCTGGTTCTGTAAATTCTTTTACGATGCTGAGCGCTGCGTCTGCATCATTAATATTGTTATACGATAATTCTTTACCGTGTAATTGTTCTGCGTATGCAACAGAAGAAGTTGCTGCGAATGGCGCTTTATAGAAAGTTGCCTTTTGATGTGGGTTCTCGCCATAACGTAAGTCTTGCTTTTTCTCGAATGTCACAGTTAATGTTTCTGGACTTTCTTCACCCATTTGCTCTGTTAAATAGTTAGAAATTAGCGCATCATATGCTGCTGTATGACGGAATACTTTCGCTGCTAGTTTACGTTTCGTTTCATCCATTACTTCGCCGTTCTCTTTTAGTTCTGCTAATACAACATCATAATCTACTGGATCTACAATTACAGATACGAATTGATGATTTTTCGCAGCAGAGCGAATCATTGTCGGGCCACCGATATCAATATTTTCAATTGCATCAGCAAATGTTACATCAGGCTTAGCGATTGTTTCTTTAAATGGGTATAAGTTAACAACAACAAAGTCAATTGGCTGAATACCTAATTCATTCATTTGTGTTACGTGTGTTTCATTATCACGAACTGCTAATAGACCACCATGAATATTTGGATGTAATGTTTTCACACGGCCATCCATAATTTCAGGGAAACCAGTTACTTCAGAAATACCAATTACTTGTAAGCCGTTTGCTTCTAGTAACTTTTTCGTACCACCTGTTGAAATAACTTCAATCCCTTGTTCTAGTAACCCTTTAACAAATTCTACTACTCCTGTTTTATCTGAAACACTTACTAATGCACGCTTTTTCATTTATCTTTCACCCCTGGTTGTATGTTAGTTAACAGTTGATTCTTTCACAGACTGAACAATTTGATTCACTGTATTTACGTATAATTTATGCTCAACTTGTTGAATTTTATTTTGTAAGCTTTCTCTCGTATCCCCTTCAGAAACAACTACTGCTTCTTGCGCAATAATTGGCCCTGTATCCATACCTGCATCTACATAATGAATCGTTACTCCAGTTACTTTCACACCTGCTTCTAATGCTTGACCGACAGCATCTTTACCCGGAAAGCTCGGTAGTAATGATGGATGAATATTAATAATCTTCCCGCCGTATGCTTCTAGTAACGTCGGCCCAATTAAACGCATATATCCAGCTAAAATAACATAGTCAATTTCATATTCTTCTAGCTTCTTTAATATCTCTTTTTCAAACGCTTCTTTTGACTCATATGCTTTCGCTGAAAAAGCAAAACACGGAATATGATGATAATGTGCCCGACCAACAGCGCGTGCTTCTGGTTTATCACATACTAATAAACTAATTTCTGCATCCAATCTTTTTTCTTCTACCGCATTAACGAGAGATTGAAAGTTAGATCCGCTTCCAGAAGCAAAAACCGCTAATCTACTCATAGTGCTGTGCCCCCATTAAAAGTAACACCAGCTCCTTGTATAGTACGTCCAATAATACGAGCCGTTTCTCCTTGTTCTTCAAGAAGACGAACAACATCTTTTGCATCTTCTTCCTTTACTGCCACTACCATACCAATACCCATGTTAAAAATATTGAACATGTCTTTCTCTTCCAGGTTTCCAACTTCTTGAAGTAAACTAAAGATCGGCTGAATTTTCCAAGATCCTAGTTCAATCTCAGCACCGATTCCTTCTGGCAACATGCGTGGAATATTTTCAATAAATCCGCCACCTGTAATATGCGCCATACCGTATACTTCATGTTTCTTCAATAGTTCTAAAATAGGTTTGACATAAATTTTCGTTGGTTTTAATAATTCTTCACCAAGAGGTAGCTCTAAGCGACCATAAATACGCTCTAAAGATAGTTCTCCATCTTCTAGTAACACTTTTCGTACTAAAGAGTAACCATTGCTATGAATACCGCTAGATGCTAAGCCAATTAACACGTGACCAGCTTCAATTTTTTCACCTGTTATAATTTTCTTCTTATCAACAATCCCAACTGTAAAACCAGCTAAATCATATTCTTCCGTAGAATACATTCCTGGCATTTCAGCTGTTTCTCCACCGATTAATGCACAACCAGCTTGGCGACAGCCCTCTGATATACCTTTGACGATGTTTTCAATTTTACTAGGTTCAGCTTTACCACAAGCAATATAATCAAGGAAGAAAAGCGGCTCTGCTCCTTGGACAACAATATCATTTACACACATTGCTACTGCATCAATACCAATTGTGTCATGTTTATCTGCCATAAAAGCGAGCATCAATTTCGTTCCCACGCCATCTGTTCCAGATACTAATACAGGTTCTTCTAATGCAAATTTTGATAGATCAAACATACCTCCAAAACCGCCTAAACCGCCTAGTACTTCTTTTCTCATAGTTGTTTGTACGTGTTTTTTCATGCGAGATACCGCTTCATATCCAGCTTCAATATCTACTCCTGCTTGCTTATATGCATTCGCCATCGTTATTTACACCTCGTCTTTTAATTTCTCCCCATCCAGGGCGGGCTATTTTAAGAAAGGAGCTAGCTTCTACATCAAAAGAAGTAGAAGCTTTTTTCACTTTTCTTATTTCATACTTTCTAAAAGCTCTTGCTCATAATCATAAAGAGCTGTTGGATAGTCCCCATTAAAATAAGCCATACATAGACCGCCATATTTCCCTTCATATGGACGCCCAATTGCATCTACTAATCCATCTTCGCTTAAAAATGTTAAAGAATCTGCTCCGATCATTTCACGGATTTCTTCTACTGTATTATTTGCTGCAATTAATTCTTTTCTCGTTTGAATATCAATGCCATAAAAACATGGATACTTAAGAGGTGGTGAAGCGATTCTTACGTGAACTTCTGTCGCTCCAGCTTCACGAAGCATACGAACAATTCGTTTACTTGTCGTTCCTCTTACGATAGAATCGTCAATCATAACAACTCGTTTCCCTTCCACTACACCTCTTACTGCTGAAAGCTTCATCTTAACCCCTTGCTCACGCAGTTCTTGAGAAGGCTGAATAAAAGTACGTCCAACGTAACGATTTTTAATTAATCCTAATTCATACGGAATGCCTGTTGCCTCCGCATAGCCAATCGCTGCTGAAATACTAGAGTCTGGTACACCAGTAACAACATCCGCTTCAATAGGAGCTTCCGCTGCTAAACGTTTTCCCATATTTTTACGCGCTGCATGAACGTTAACACCAGCAATATTAGAATCTGGTCGTGCAAAGTAAATGTATTCCATACTACAAATCGCATGTTCTACATCGTTTGTAAAACGATCTACGTGAATTCCTTCATCATTAATGATAAGTAATTCACCAGGTTCTACATCGCGAATGTATGTTGCACCTACTACATCAAAAGCACATGTTTCAGATGCTACAACGTAAGCATCCCCCATCTTTCCAATTGAAAGCGGACGGAATCCATTTGGATCTAACGCAACGATCATTTCATTTCCAGTTAGTAAAAGATACGCAAACGCACCTTTCACTTTATTCAGAGCCTCTTTTACACTTTCAATTAAAGAGTCTTTCGTACTACGTTTAATAAGATGTAAAAGTACTTCTGTGTCTGAACTTGTTTGAAAAATACTTCCCTCTGCCTCTAATTCACGGCGAAGCATTTTTGCATTAATTAAATTCCCGTTATGAGCTAGCGCCATACTATGATCAGAAAAACGGAACAACAATGGTTGAACGTTAGCAACTTCACTTCCACCAGCTGTTGCATATCGTACATGTCCGATTGCTGATTTTCCATTTAATCCTTCTAGCTCGCCTCTTGAAAACACTTCTGATATTAAACCTAACCCCTTGTGACCGACGATTTTCTCACCATTATTTACGACAATGCCTGCGCCTTCTTGTCCACGGTGCTGTAAACTGTGCAATCCGTAGTATGAAACTTGTGCTGCATTTTCATGCCCCCAAATTCCGAAAACGCCACATTCTTCGTTTAACCCCTTTATTTCAGCAAGCATGGGATTGCCCCTTTCCAAGCCTTTCTCATTTCATCTACATTTGCTGTAAGTAATACTTCATTTTCTTCATTATAAATTGTTACTTCATTTGTACTTGTTACTTCTCCAACTTGGATTGCTTCTACCGCTTTCTCAAACGCCTCTTTATTTTCACGTTTTACAGTAATCACGAAGCGAGACTGTGATTCAGCGAATAATGCTGCTGTTGCTTCTCCATCTAATTTCACAGTAGCACCTAAGCCTTTAGCACCAATTGCACTTTCTGAAATCGCAACTGCTAAACCACCCTCAGCAACATCATGTGCAGATTGAACAAGACCAGCTTGAATTGCTTCTAATACTTGTTTTTGGCGTTTTAATTCTACATCTAAATCGATACTTGGTGATTGCCCGAAGATTTTACCGTGAATCATTTTCTGTAATTCACTTCCGCCAAACTCAGCTTTCGTCTCACCAATTACATAAACTAAATCGCCAGCTTGCTTAAACTCTTGTGTTGTTACATGTTTTAAGTCATGTACAAGTCCGACCATCCCAACAGTTGGTGTTGGATATACAGCTTCGCCACTACGCTCGTTATACATCGATACGTTTCCACCGATAACTGGTGTTTGTAATGTGCGACAAGCTTCACTCATACCGTCTACTGATTTCTCAATCTGCCAGAAAATCTCTGGTTTTTCTGGGTTACCGAAGTTTAAACAATCTGTAATTGCAAGTGGCTCCCCGCCAGAACATACGATATTTCGCGCTGCCTCTGCTACTGCAATTTTACCGCCCATTTCTGGATCTAGATAAATGTAGCGAGAGTTACAATCTGTCGTCATTGCTAATCCTTTTTCTGTACCGCGTACACGTACAACTGCAGCATCTGAACCTGGTGTCACAACTGTACTTGTGCGAACTTGGTAATCGTATTGATCGTATACCCACTCTTTACTTGCAATTGTTGGTTGCTGTAATAGAGCGAATAACGCTTCTTTATAATTTTCTACTTTTGGCGTTTCCATTTTCATTGCTTGGAATTCAGCAAAGTATGCTGCTTCTTTTGATGGCTTATGATAAATTGGTGCTTCTTCTGCTAAAGCATCTGCTGGAACTTCAGCTACCTTTTCACCTTTATGGAATAAACGAAGCATTTTATCTTCTGTTACTTTTCCCATCGTAACTGCTGCAAGACCATACTTCTCAAATAAATCTACTATTTCTTGTTCTCTACCTTTTTTCACAACAATTAACATACGCTCTTGTGATTCAGATAGCATCATTTCATATGGTGTCATTCCTGTTTCACGCTGTGGTACATCATCTAAGTACATTTCAATACCCATTCCTGCTTTACTTGCCATTTCTGCAGAAGATGATGTTAAACCAGCCGCACCCATATCTTGAATTCCAACAAGTGCATCAGATTGAATTAATTCTAAACACGCTTCAATAAGAAGTTTCTCCATAAATGGATCCCCTACTTGAACCGCTGGACGTTTCGCTTCTGAACTTTCAGATAGTTCTTCCGACGCGAATGTTGCACCGTGAATACCGTCACGACCAGTCGATGCCCCTACGTACATTACTGTGTTACCAGCACCGTGCGCTTGCCCTTTTTTAATGTCTTCATGATTAATCAAACCTACGCACATTGCATTTACAAGTGGATTTCCTTCATAACATGGATCAAATTGTACCTCGCCGCCAACAGTCGGAATACCGATGCAGTTACCGTATCCTGCAATTCCTGCTACTACTTCTTCGAATAAATATTTCACACGTGGTGACTGTAATTCACCGAAACGAAGTGAGTTTAATAGAGCTACCGGACGTGCTCCCATAGAGAATACGTCACGAATAATACCACCAACACCTGTTGCAGCTCCTTGATATGGTTCAATAGCTGAAGGATGGTTATGACTTTCCATTTTAAATACAACTGCTTGATTATCACCTATATCTACAATTCCAGCACCTTCTCCAGGTCCTTGCAGAACACGCTCACCTGTCGTTGGAAACTTACGAAGAACTGGTTTTGAATTTTTATAACTACAATGTTCAGACCACATTACAGAGAATAATCCTGTTTCTGTATAATTTGGCAGACGACCTAAAATCCTTTCAACCATGGCAAACTCTTCGTCTGTTAGCCCCATTTCCGCATATATACGCTCTTCTTTAATTTGTGTTGGATTTGGTTCAAGCATTAACGACATATGTTTCCCTCCACTGTTTTAAGATAGATTGAAAGACTTTTAACCCTTCAGCACCGCCAAGTAATTCATCTACAGCACGCTCTGGATGTGGCATCATACCAAGTACATTTCCTTTTTCGTTTACAATACCAGCAATATCTGAAACGCTACCGTTAGGATTTTCTACGTAACGGAATGCGATTTGATTATTCTCTTCTAATTGTTTAAGAGTCTCTTCGTCACAATAGTAATTCCCCTCACCATGAGCGATTGGAATATTGATTATTTCATTTTTTTCATATTGTGATGTAAACATCGTTTCATTATTTTCAACACGCAACTGAACAGTGCGACACATAAATTTTAAGTTTTCGTTTCTCATTAACGCTCCTGGTAGTAATCCTGATTCAACAAGAATCTGGAATCCATTACATACACCTAAAATCGGCTTTCCTTGCTCAGCAGCTTTTTGCACTGCTTTCATTGCATTAGCAAAGCGAGAAATAGCACCGCAGCGTAAGTAGTCACCATAAGAAAATCCACCTGGTAGTAGAATTGCATCATATTCATCTAAATTCTCTGTATCGTGCCAAACGTAATCTACTTCTTCGCCAAGCTCATCTTTAATTGCATGGAACATATCGACATCACAGTTCGAACCCGGAAATACTATTACGGCAAATTTCACTGTGCGACAACCTCCTCAACTTCATAACGGAAGTCTTCCATTACAACGTTCGCTAATAGTTTTTCACACATTTCTTTTACCTTGCTATCTAAATCAGATACAGATTTATCAATCGTTAATTCCATGTACTTTCCGATTCGAACGTCTTGTACTTCTGTGAATGAAAGACTATGAAGTGCTCCTTTTACTGCTGTTCCTTGTGGATCTAATACGCTTTCTCTTAATGTTACATATACCTTAACTTTATACATGTGAAATTCCCCCTAAACGTTTTAAAATCTCTTCATAAGCATCTGTTAAATTTCCAAGATCGCGACGGAATACGTCTTTATCAAACTTTTCATTGCTCGTTTCATCCCATAAACGACAAGTATCTGGTGAAATTTCATCCGCTAAAATGATTTCTCCTTCTTCCGTTACACCAAACTCTAATTTGAAATCTACTAATCTTACGCGACAGCTTGCGAAATGATCAATCAACACTTGATTGATTTGTAGAGCCATATTTCGTAATACACTTACTTGCTCTGGCGATGCAACGTTTAATACACGAATATGATCTTCCGTTACAAGTGGATCTCCTAAATCATCATCTTTGAAGTAAAATTCTACGATTGGTTCTGCAAGTACAGTTCCCTCTTCCATTCCTAATCGTTTTGAAAGACTTCCTGCAATTACATTTCTTGTGACAACTTCTAAAGGAATAATACTCACTTTTTTAACAAGTTGTTCTGTTTCAGATAACTTCTCAACAAAATGTGTTTTAATTCCTACTTCTTGTAACTTTCTGAACAATAAAGTTGTAATCTCATTGTTCAAACGACCTTTTCCTGTAATCGTCTCTTTTTTTTCCCCATTGAAAGCAGTCGCACTATCTTTGTACTCTACCCAAACCATATCTGCTGATTCTGTACGATAAATTCTTTTTGCCTTACCTTCATACAGCAATTCTAGCTTTTGCATTTCGCAAGCCCCCTGTAGTTTGAAAAATGTGAATAATGTTTTTATAAAGAATGGCACAGAATGACTCTATTCTGTGCCATATGAAATTTTACGCTTCGTTTAATCCAAGGCGTTCAAAGATTGTATCAACATGTTGCATATGATGCTCATAGTTGAAGCATTCATTAATTTCTTCTTGTGTTAACTTACTTGTAATACGCTCATCAGCTTCAACAAGCTCTTTAAATTGTACTTGTGTTTCCCAAGCTTCCATCGCTTTAGGCTGTACGATATCATAAGCTTCTTCACGTACCATACCTTTGTCGATTAGTGTAAGCATTACGCGCTGAGAATAAATTAAGCCGTATGTTCTTGTCATATTGCGTTTCATATTCTCTGGGTATACAGTTAAGTTTTTAACGATATTACCAAAGCGATTTAACATGTAATTTAATGCGATTGTAGCATCTGGTAAAATTACACGTTCTGCTGAAGAGTGAGAAATGTCACGCTCATGCCATAACGGAACATTCTCATAAGCTGTCATCATATAACCGCGGATAACACGAGCTAAACCAGTCATATTTTCAGAACCAATCGGATTACGTTTATGCGGCATTGCAGAAGAACCTTTTTGGCCTTTTGCGAAAGCCTCTTCAACTTCACGTGTTTCACTCTTTTGTAAACCACGAATCTCAACTGCCATCTTTTCGATAGATGTTGCGATTAATGCAAGTGTCGACATGTAGTGTGCGTGACGATCACGTTGCAATGTTTGTGTTGAAATTGGTGCTGCTTCTAATCCTAAGTTTTCACAAACATATTTTTCTACGAATGGATCGATATTTGCATATGTACCAACTGCACCAGATAATTTACCAACACGAACTGTATCAGCAGCTTGTTTGAAACGCTCTACGTTACGTTTCATCTCTTCATACCAAAGACCAAGTTTTAAACCAAATGTCGTTGGTTCTGCATGAACACCGTGTGTTCTTCCCATCATGATTGTGTATTTATGCTCTTTCGCTTTGTTAGCTAAAATGCTTACAAAGTTCTCTAAGTCTTTTAATATGATTTCATTCGCTTGTTTTAAGATGTAAGATAATGCTGTATCTACTACGTCTGTAGATGTTAAACCGTAATGAACCCATTTACGTTCTTCGCCTAATGTCGGCGTTTCTGATACAGCACGAGTGAATGCAACTACGTCATGACGTGTTTCTTTTTCAATTTCATAAATACGATCAATATCAAATGATGCATGTTCACGAATTTTTTTAACATCTTCTTTTGGAATGTCGCCAAGCTCAGCCCATGCTTCACAAGCTAAAATCTCAACTTCTAACCACGCTTTAAATTTGTTCTCTTCCGTCCAAATCGCACCCATTTCAGGGCGTGTATAACGACTAATCATCTTTTTCCCTCCAACAGTTGTTCTTGATGGTCCCAAATATGCAAACTCTTCGCTTTTTCTAGAGCAACTTCAATATTATCATTTAAAATATTAACATGCCCCATTTTTCGCTGTGCTTTTGCTTCTTCTTTTCCATACAAGTGTAAATAGCACCCGGTTAGTCTATTCACTTGTCTTAGGACCCCTTCTATATGTTCGCCTAAAATGTTTACCATGACAACTGGTTTTAACAAATTTGTTTCTCCTAGAGGTAAATTACAGATTGCTCGAATATGTTGACCAAATTGGCTCGTTTCACATGCATCCTGTGTGTAGTGTCCTGAATTGTGAGGTCTTGGTGCTAATTCATTAATGTAAATCTCACCATTAGCTGTAGCAAACATCTCTACAGCTAGTGTTCCCACAAGTTTTAATTCATCCGCAAGTACCTTTGCATAAGCAATTGCTTTTTGAGAAAGCTCTTCTGTAATACGAGCTGGAACGATAGATTCATGCAAAATGTTATTTACATGAATATTTTCCGCTACTGGAAACACTTTCGTTTCACCACTTACACTACGAATCACAATAACAGATACTTCTTTTTCAAAAGGCACCCATTTCTCTAAAATACACTCTGCTTTATCCACAAGATTTCTTGCTGTCTCAACATCAGCCTCACTTCTTAAAACAACTTGCCCTTTCCCATCATATCCACCTGTCGTCGTTTTTAAGACAGAAGGGAATGATAACTCAGCAATTGCTTCTGTAAGCTGATCTTGATTTTGAACTAATCTATACGTTGCTACTGGTAACCCAGCCTTCTCAATTCCATTCTTTTCTGTAAAACGATTTTGCGTTTTATTTAACAACTGACTACCTTGTGGCAAGTAAGCATGTTTTTCAAGCCATTGTAAACATCTATAATCAATATTCTCAAATTCATATGTGACAACATCACTTATCTCTGCTAAATGCTGAATTGCCTTTAAATCGTCATACGGTGCAACGATTTCAATATCAGCAACTTGTGCACATGGTGAATGCTTTGTAGGATCTAAAACAGCAATTTTATATCCCATCTCCTTGGCTGCCAATGCCATCATTCTTCCTAGCTGGCCGCCTCCAATAATGCCGATTGTTTTTCCAGGTAAAATGATTCTCGTCATACTAGCTCACTACCTTCGCGCACATCTTTTTCAATCGATTCTCGTCTCAATTCTAATGCATCATGTATATCATCATGGAATGATCCAAGTATTTGTGCAGCAAGTAATCCAGCATTCGTTGAACCGGCTTTACCAATTGCAACAGTTGCAACTGGAACGCCTCCTGGCATTTGGACGATGGATAATAATGAATCTAAGCCGTTTAATGCTTTTGATTGAACTGGAACTCCAATTACAGGAAGATTTGTCTTCGCTGCAACCATTCCTGGTAAATGTGCTGCTCCACCAGCTCCAGCAATAATAACCTTCAATCCACGTTCACGAGCCGTCTCTGCATATTCAAACATATAATCCGGAGTCCGATGAGCGGATACAACCTTTTTCTCATACGGTATATTTAATTCATCTAAAATGTCACAAGCATATTTCATTGTTTCCCAGTCTGACGTACTTCCCATTATGACTCCAACTAGTGATTTCATATTAGAATCCCCCCGATTCAAATAAAAAAAGCCTGAAATAGAACAGTTTCTCTTTTACTATGAGAGAAAGCGCTCTACTCAGGCATACGTATCCCTTGTGAATAGAAAAATACCGAGTGACTTTCCCTCATAGTCTAACGAATAACGGTCGTTAGGTAGAGACTTGCAGGCCATATCCCCGCGATTATATGAGGTCTTATATTATTGTTTCTATGGCTATATTAACAATATTTCATAAACGATGTCAATAAATAATCGAATGTTTTTTTATTAGTAGTCAATAACGTTCGTGTTTTAGTTATATTCAAAAGAAGAATTGCAACTATATGCAAGAAGAAAAGGGAATTAGAATATATATTTCTAGAGATCTATTTACTTATAATCGTTTATATAGTACTTCAGTATGTTTTAAATCAAAATATGTACACTCTTGTATTCTACACATCAATAGAACTTTTATTATAACGATTTAATTTCTAAGGAGGATAAACATGAAAGAAAGAACTACGCTATTATCCTATTTATTTTTTCTATCGCAGTAATTGTTGTAATTATTGAATACTTATTTATAGCATCTCATTATTTAAAATATATACTTATGATAGAAATAATGTGTCCTATTTTAAAAGTCTCTATTTCATTCTTTTTTCGTCTTTAGCGTTATTAAATTTATAGATTATAACATTCGGTAAATAAAAATAAACACAAAAAAAACCTAAGTCGAAACGACTTAGGTTTTTGCTTGGCGACGTCCTACTCTCACAGGGACAAGGTCCCAACTACCATCGGCGCTAGAGAGCTTA
>NZ_JBKFAQ010000017.1:0-86828 GCF_053345735.1 Bacillus sp. D48C | reverse complement strand
TGGAAGCATGGTGACATGTGGAGCTGACGAATACTAATAGATCGAGGACTTAACCATATAATATGTAGCAATGTTATCTAGTTTTGAAGGAATATATATTTAAAATTCCTTTTGACATTCTGAAAAGAATGTGTATAATGATAAAAGTCTGGTAATGATGGCAGAGAGGTCACACCCGTTCCCATACCGAACACGGAAGTTAAGCTCTCTAGCGCCGATGGTAGTTGGGACCTTGTCCCTGTGAGAGTAGGACGTTGCCAGGCTTGTATTGTTCCGCAGTAGCTCAGCGGTAGAGCTATCGGCTGTTAACCGATCGGTCGTAGGTTCGATTCCTACCTGCGGAGCCATTATGCTTCCATAGCTCAGCTGGTAGAGTACTTCCATGGTAAGGAAGAGGTCACCGGTTCAAGCCCGGTTGGAAGCTTGGAAAAGTTTTTAAATTTTTGGCCCGTTGGTCAAGTGGTTAAGACACCGCCCTTTCACGGCGGTAACACGGGTTCGAATCCCGTACGGGTCACCACTTTTGGAGGATTAGCTCAGCTGGGAGAGCACCTGCCTTACAAGCAGGGGGTCGGCGGTTCGATCCCGTCATCCTCCACCATATATGTTTAAATGTCGGAGGGGTAGCGAAGTGGCTAAACGCGGCGGACTGTAAATCCGCTCCTTCGGGTTCGGCAGTTCGAATCTGCCCCCCTCCACCATTTTCTTTAAAATAACCTGAAAGGGTTTATTTTTTTGAGAAGATAACCATACTAGTAAATATTAATGGGCTATAGCCAAGCGGTAAGGCAACGGACTTTGACTCCGTCATGCGCTGGTTCGAATCCAGCTAGCCCAGCCATTTACGAGCCATTAGCTCAGTTGGTAGAGCATCTGACTTTTAATCAGAGGGTCGAAGGTTCGAATCCTTCATGGCTCACCATTTTCGCGGAAGTAGTTCAGTGGTAGAATACAACCTTGCCAAGGTTGGGGTCGCGGGTTCGAATCCCGTCTTCCGCTTTATTACTAAGGGGCCTTAGCTCAGCTGGGAGAGCGCCTGCCTTGCACGCAGGAGGTCAGCGGTTCGATCCCGCTAGGCTCCATCTAAATAGAAAAAGCTTACATCATACGATGTAAGCTTTTTTGTGTTTAAAAAGACAACTTTTATATTTATCGTTTAAAATGAAGAAAACGTAAAAATAAGGGATGGGGGGATAATTGTGAAAGTTGTTATTGCATCTGATTCATATAAAGAAAGCCTAAAAGCTATAGAAGTATGTGGAGCTATTGAAAGAGGTTTTAGAGCGATTTTTCCTAATGCAGAGTATGTGAAAATACCAATTGGAGATGGAGGAGAAGGGACGGTTGAATCACTTGTTGATGCTACAGGGGGGAGAATTATATCAATTAGTGTGACAGGACCGCTTAGAGAAGGTGTACAAGCTTTTTATGGCATTTCTAAAGATAAAAAGACAGCGTTTATTGAAATGGCAGCAGCATCAGGATTACAGCACGTTCCAGTTGAAAAGCGCAACCCACTTATTACAACGACAAAAGGAACAGGAGAACTTATATTACATGCGCTAGATCAAGGAGTGGGGTACATAATTTTAGGACTTGGAGGAAGTGCTACAAATGATGGTGGGGCAGGTATGTTAGCAGCTTTAGGAGTAAGATTTATAAGTGACAAGGGTGAAGTAATAGATCCATCTGGAGGCACATTACATTCAATTGGTGCTATTGATTTTTCACAACTGGACCCACGCTTAAAGGGAGTAAAGATAGAAGCGGCCTGTGATGTGGATAATCCATTAGTCGGAATGCAGGGGGCATCTTTCGTATTTGGGAGACAAAAGGGTGCGAATGTAGAGATGATGAAAGAGCTAGATGAGAATTTAAAACATTACGCGAATATCCTTAAACGATATGTATCTTTTGATGTATCTGAAATACCTGGTGCAGGGGCAGCAGGAGGAATGGGAGCGGCTGTTATTTCAGTGTTAAAGGGAGACTTGCGAAGGGGCGTTGAAATTGTATTGAATTATACAAATTTCGATAAACATATAGAAGATGCAGATCTCATTATAACTGGTGAAGGTAGAATAGATGAACAAACTGCATATGGGAAGGCTCCTGTTGGTGTTGCGGGGCGTGCGAAACGTTTTTCTGTGCCTGTAATTGCTATTGGAGGGTCTGTATCATCTGATTATCTAGCTGTTTACGAGAAAGGAATAGATGCGGTATTTAGTATTACAACAAGACCGATGACACTAGAAGAAGCATATAGAGTAGCAGAAGAAAATATTGAAATGACAACGAAGAATATTGCAGCAGTATGGAAAATAGCGTCAGAAAAACACTTCTAAATGTAGGAGTGTTTTATTATTATTATTTGATAATAGTGATTGCGATTGTTTCATTAAGTTAACTTTATACATAGAATAGTCTTGAAATTTGATTTTCAACGTGAATATAAGTGAATAAATTGTATATCCATACAAAAAAATGTCGAGTTGAGTCAGACTATATAAAAGATTTAAAATATTTAGTGAAGGCATAAAAGGGGGATACTATCTATGAAAAAAGAAATTTCAGTTATTGGAGTTCCAATGGATTTAGGACAGATGCGTCGTGGAGTTGATATGGGACCGAGCGCGATCCGTTATGCAGGGGTAATTGAAAGAATTGAAGAAATTGGATATGACGTTAAAGATATGGGAGATATATGTATAGAGAGAGAAAAAGAGGTAGATGAAAATACAAAATTAAGAAACCTTACACAAGTTGCAACTGTATGTAATGAATTAGCAAGTAAGGTGGATCATATTATAGAAGAAGGTCGTTTTCCACTTGTATTAGGTGGTGACCATAGTATTGCTATCGGTACATTAGCTGGTGTAGCCAAACATTATAAAAACTTAGGTGTTATTTGGTATGATGCACACGGTGATTTAAATACAGAGGAAACTTCACCATCTGGAAATATTCACGGTATGTCACTTGCAGCAAGTTTAGGTTATGGACATTCTTCACTTGTAGATTTATACGGAGCATATCCAAAGGTGAAAAAAGAGAATGTTGTAATTATCGGTGCGCGTGCATTAGATGAAGGAGAAAAAGACTTCATTCGCAATGAAGGTATTAAAGTGTTCTCGATGCATGAAATTGATCGTATGGGGATGACGGCTGTTATGGAAGAAACAATCGCATATTTATCTCATACTGATGGTGTACACTTATCATTAGATTTAGATGGTCTTGATCCTCATGATGCACCAGGTGTTGGAACGCCTGTAATTGGTGGTCTATCTTATCGTGAAAGCCACTTGGCGATGGAAATGTTAGCGGAAGCTGATATTATCACATCTGCTGAATTTGTTGAGGTAAATACGATTTTAGATGAGAGAAATAGAACGGCAACAACAGCAGTTGCTTTAATGGGTTCTTTATTCGGTGAAAAACTAAAATAAATGTAAGAAAAGCAACTGAGAAGTTGCTTTTTTTATTTGAAAATAGGCGTATAATAATGATTTATATTATACTGTAAGATAAAAATGTTTGACATCTTACCAATTTGAGCTAAAGGGGGTTGTTTGTAATTGTCGTTTGTTTCATGTATGGTATAATTAACTAGTTGTTGGAAATACATACAGATAGAGCATAAAACAATATTTCAATATATGGATAGAATTGCTCGTAAGTAGGAGGAAGGGATAGCATGCCTTTTGAAGATACGACCATTTTGAAATATCTTAGTACGGCATTAGATATTGCCATTG
The DNA here is from genome assembly GCF_053345735.1 of Bacillus sp. D48C. Taxonomy (NCBI): domain Bacteria; kingdom Bacillati; phylum Bacillota; class Bacilli; order Caryophanales; family Bacillaceae; genus Bacillus; species Bacillus sp. D48C. Next base: position 83,070 of record NZ_JBKFAQ010000017.1, on the reverse strand, counting down.
TATGGTTTATTATATATAAGCTGATTCTCATAATCCGAGGGACGAAAGCTGTTCAACTTTTAAAAGGGATTACAGTTATCATTGTCGTTAAGATGATTAGTATTTTCCTTGAATTGCATACGTTATCTTGGCTAACTGAACAAGTATTAACATGGGGATTTTTAGCCGTTATTATTATCTTTCAGCCAGAATTGCGAAGAGCACTTGAGCAGCTAGGGCGCGGGAGTTTATTTTCGCGTGGTGGACCGTATGAGGATGATGAACCTGAAATGGTTGCAACAGCGATAGCAAAAGCAACCGAATATATGGGGAAACGTAGAATTGGTGCATTAATTACTTTGTCAAAAGAGACCGGTATGGGTGATTATGTGGAAACGGGTATTCCGCTGAATGCAAACGTATCATCGGAATTACTTATTAATATTTTCATTCCAAATACACCTCTTCATGACGGAGCGGTAATTATGCAAGGAAGTACAATTAAAGCAGCAGCATGCTATCTTCCATTATCAGAAAGTCCGTTTATTTCTAAAGAATTAGGAACTAGACATCGTGCTGCAATGGGAGTTAGTGAAGTTACTGATAGTATTACAGTAGTTGTGTCTGAAGAAACTGGTCAAATTTCTTTAACGAAAAATGGTAAGTTGCATCGTGATTTGAAGACAGAACAGCTGAAGGATATGTTATTAGCTGAATTTAGTGGGAACGAAAAAACGACTTCTTCGTCTTTATGGAATTGGAGGAGAAAGCGTCATGGATAAGTTAATGGAGAATCATTGGTTTTTAAAAGGGATCTCATTACTATTGGCGTGTATGCTTTTTATGTCAGCGACGTTAACTGAAAAAAATACGACATCAGGTATATTACCTTTTGCAAATGATACGAAAGAAACATTAACTAATTATGCGATTAACCTTAAGTATGATGAGGAGAAATATATTGTAAGTGGTATTCCAGCAGAGGGCGTTAAGGTGAAGTTAGAAGGCCCAAAAGCATCAGTTGCTACAGTAAAAGCAAAAAAACAATTTGACATACCAATTGATTTGCGAGATAGTCCAAAAGGAACTTATGAGATTTCTTTAAAAACGAACGGGCTTCCAGATGATGTGAAAGGAACAGTTCAGCCATCAACAATTAAAGTTACTCTTCATGAAAAGGCGAGAAAATATGTTCATGTAGATTTGAAATTATCAAATGAGGATCAGATGCCAGCGGGGGCTACTCTCGAAAAATCAAGCCTTAAACCGGATACTGTTGAGGTAGTTGGGACGAAAGAAGAAATTGAAAGCATTTCATCTGCCAAAGCGTATGTTGATTTAAAAGGTGTTAATAAAACTGTTACAAAAACGCCCGAAGTTACATTATACAATAAAGAAGGAAAACGTTTAAATGTAAGAACAAGTCCATCTAAGATTAGTGTAACGTTGAATGTGGCAACGCAAACTACAGCCAATAATACTGAAAAAACTGTTCCTGTAACGTATACGAAGAAGGGGAGTTTAGCAGAAGGGTTGGCAGTTACAAATATCAGTGTCGAGCCGAGAGAAGTAACGATAGCTGGTCCAAAAGATATTTTGGATAATATACAATCGCTAGAGGGGGTCGAAGTAGATTTTAGTCAATTGACAGAGTCTACAACATTCGATGCCTCTGTTTTATTACCCAAGGGTGTAACAAGTGCAAAACCGAATCAAGTGAAGGTTTCGGTGGGAGTACAAAAAACAAAACAAACGAAAACAAAAACGATTGATGGTATCCCAATCCAAAAAAATGGACTTTCTAAAGATGTTACGGCTCAGCTAATTTCGCCGCAAGATGAAAAGATAAGTGTTGATATTTCAGGAGAAGCAAGTATAGTAGATAAAATAACAGCTGCTCAAATAACAGCGGTAATTAATCTGCAAAATGTATCTTCAGGGACGAAAGATATTTCTATTCAAGTGAGTGGTCCTGGTAATATTTCAATAGAGCCAAAACAAAAAAGTGCTAAAGTTACTATTGTAAAGAAAGAAAAACCAGATAAAGAAGTACAGGGTAACGGTCAACAACCGGATTCAAACACCAATCAAGAAAATCAAAATGAGAAGCCAAAAAATCCTGAACCCGATCCAGAAAAGGAAAAGGAACAGGAAAATAATCAAAACCAAAATCAAGATAAAGATAAAGAAACTAGTCAAGAACCAACAGTAGATAACCATAATCAAAAAGAGCAAGAAAAAGGAGCGAATCATAATGGGTAAATATTTTGGTACAGATGGAGTACGCGGAGTTGCAAATAAGGAGTTAACACCTGAATTAGCTTTCAAAATTGGGCGTTTTGGTGGTTATGTATTAACAAAAGATACAGATCGTCCAAAAGTAATTATCGGTCGTGATACACGTGTATCTGGCCATATGTTAGAAGGAGCTTTAGTAGCAGGTCTATTATCAACTGGAGCAGAAGTAATGCGCCTTGGCGTTATTTCTACACCGGGTGTTGCTTATTTAACAAAAGCACTAGACGCACAAGCGGGTGTTATGATTTCTGCATCTCATAATCCAGTACAAGATAACGGTATTAAATTCTTTGGTTCAGACGGCTTTAAATTAACAGATGAGCAAGAAGCTGAAATTGAAGCTTTATTAGACAAAGAAGTTGATGAACTACCACGTCCAACAGGTACTAACCTTGGACAAGTGAGCGATTACTTTGAAGGTGGACAAAAATATTTACAATACATTAAACAAACTGTTGAAGAAGACTTCTCTGGCCTACATATCGCTTTAGATTGTGCACATGGTGCCACATCTTCTTTAGCTCCATACTTATTTGCAGATTTAGAAGCTGATATTTCAACAATGGGGACTTCACCGAACGGTATGAATATTAACGAAGGTGTAGGATCTACACATCCAGAAGTATTGGCTGAATTAGTAAAAGAAAAAGGTGCTGACATCGGACTTGCTTTTGATGGCGATGGCGACCGTTTAATTGCTGTAGACGAAAAAGGAAACATCGTTGACGGTGATCAAATTATGTTTATTTGTGCGAAATACATGAAAGAAACTGGTCAATTAAAACATAATACAGTTGTTTCAACTGTTATGAGTAATTTAGGTTTCTACAAAGCACTTGAAGCAAACAATATTACAAGCGATAAAACAGCAGTTGGTGACCGCTACGTAATGGAAGAGATGAAACGCGGTGGTTACAACTTAGGTGGAGAACAATCAGGCCATATTATCTTACTTGATTACATTACAACTGGTGACGGAATGTTAAGTGCACTTCAACTTGTAAACATCATGAAAATGACGAAAAAACCATTATCTGAGCTTGCAGGAGAAATGACGAAATTCCCACAATTGCTAGTAAACGTTCGTGTAACAGATAAAAAATTAGCATTAGAAAATGAAAAAATTAAAGAAATTATTCGTGTTGTAGAGGAAGAAATGAACGGTGATGGCCGTATTCTTGTTCGTCCATCTGGAACAGAGCCACTTATTCGTGTAATGGCAGAAGCACCAACACAAGAAGTTTGTGATGCATTTGTACATCGCATTGTAGAAGTTGTGAAAGCTGAAGTTGGCGCTGAATAATTAGCTGAATTTATATGAAAAAGGAGCACAATAAGTGCTCCTTTTTCATATGTTTTATAGACGATGAAAAAAATTTCATTGACGGTTTATCCATGTTTGTTATAAGATGGTCTTGTTCTTTTTCTCAAAGGAAATATTATAAATTATAAAAGCGCCAGAACTACAAATAGTGTAGTTGACGAGGTGGGGTTTATCGAGATTTCGGCGGATGACTCCCGGTTGTTCATCACAACCGCAAACTTTTACTTAAATCATTAAGGTGACTTAGTGGACAAAGGTGAAAGTGTGATGAGAGAAGAGGAACGGATGAAAACTAGCTGTATAAGTATATACGGACTTAAACCCAATCGAGAGGAAGGTGAAAGCCGTTACAAGCTTACAGGGCTAGCAATATGTAATCCGTTTTTTAGTATAAATAAAAATGGTATCGGACTATGTCGTTACATGTTCGCAGAGCAGTGTAAGCATTTGTAACGGCGACTAAACATGTGTGGAATCGTAGGATTTATTGGAGAGCAAGATGCAAAGGAAATTTTATTAAAAGGTTTAGAAAAGCTAGAATATCGTGGATATGATTCAGCAGGTATTGCAGTACAAGCAGAGAACGGTGTTGTTGTATACAAAGAAAAAGGCCGTATCGCAAAACTTCGTGAAATCGTAGATGAGAACGTAGCAGCAAGCGTAGGTATCGGACATACACGCTGGGCTACACACGGTGTTCCAAGTAAAGTAAACGCGCATCCGCATCAAAGTACATCAAAACGCTTTACACTAGTTCATAACGGTGTAATTGAAAACTATGAATTAGTGAAAAAGGAATATTTACAAGATGTAACGTTCGTAAGTGAAACAGATACAGAGATTATCGTACAGCTTATGGAACAACAAGTGAGCACAGGATTAAGTGTAGAAGAAGCGTTCCGTAATACGCTATCTCTTTTACATGGCTCTTATGCAATCGGATTACTTGATGCTGAAAATCCAAACATGATTTATGTTGCTAAAAACAAAAGCCCGCTATTAGTAGGTGTTGGTGACAACTTTAATGTTGTGGCAAGCGACGCTATGGCGATGTTACAAGTTACAGATCAATTTATTGAGTTAATGGATAAAGAAATCGTAATCGTAACGAAAGAAAGTATTACAATTAAAAACTTACAAGGTGAAACGATTGAACGTGCACCTTTTACAGCGGAATTAGACGCAAGTGATATTGAAAAGGGAACATATCCTCACTTCATGCTTAAAGAAATCGATGAGCAACCACTTGTAATCCGTAATATAATTCAAAAGTATCAAGGTGAAAATGGCGAAATTGAATTAAATCAAGACATCCGCAATGCGATTTTAGATAGCGATCGTATTTACATCATTGCATGTGGAACGAGTTATCATGCAGGTCTTGTTGGAAAACAATTTATCGAGAAGTTTGCAAAAATGCCAGTTGAAGTACATGTAGCAAGTGAATTCTCTTACAACATGCCATTATTAACAGAAAGACCATTCTTCATTTACATTTCACAAAGTGGTGAAACAGCTGATAGCCGTGCAGTACTTGTACAAACAAATGAAATGGGTCATAAAGCATTAACAATTACAAACGTGCCTGGTTCTACTCTTTCTCGTGAAGCTGATTATACACTTCCATTATACGCTGGACCAGAAATTGCAGTTGCATCAACGAAAGCTTACACAGCACAGCTTGCAGTACTTTCAATTTTAGCAGCTGATATTGCTAAAGCAAAAGGTGAAGTTCTTGATTTCGATTTAACACACGAACTAGGACTTGTAGCAAATGCAATGATAGAACTTTGTGATCAAAAAGAAGAAATGGACGCATTAGCAAAACAATTTTTAGCAACAACGCGTAACTGTTTCTTCATCGGACGTAGCGTAGACTTCTACGTAGGATTAGAAGGTGCGTTAAAACTAAAAGAAATCTCTTACATCCAAGCAGAAGGATTCGCTGGAGGAGAGTTAAAACACGGTACAATCGCTTTAATCGAAAATGGTACACCAGTTATCGCACTTGCTACACAAGAGCACGTAAACCTTGGAATTCGTGGTAACGTGAAAGAAGTAGTAGCACGCGGTGCTAACCCATGTATCATCTCAATGAAAGGCTTAGAAATGGAAGGTGACAGCTTCGTATTACCAGCTGTCCATGAAGCACTAGCACCGCTAGTAGCAGTTATTCCATTACAACTTATCTCATACTACGCAGCACTTCACCGCGAGTGTGACGTTGATAAGCCACGTAACTTAGCTAAATCTGTTACTGTTGAGTAGGAGATTGGTAGGTTAATAAATATAGTTATAGCTTTAAAATAAATTTACAAATTTGCACCCCTTTAGATATTTTATCTAAAGGGGTGTTTTTGTGCCGAAAAAGAACATCTAGAATTGGTAAGTGGATAGAACCCTATAGATTAATGTTTTACTTTTATTTATCTGAATTTTCCGTTATCATTTTAAGTATCTGTGAAAAATCTCCTTTATTACGACAAAAAGAGACGAGAGATTTATGGACATTTCAAGGGGGGATATTGATGAAAGTGAATAAAAAAACATATCTAAGTATAGAAGAGATTATTTCATTACCAACCTTATCAAGTACAAACATAAGTGATGATGGTAAAAACGTAGCGTTTGTTAAGAAGACGGCTAACTGGAAAGACAATACATATAGGAATCATGTATGGATATATGGAAAAGAAAAGGGACAGAGTTGTTTATTGATAAATGGAGATATAGAAAGTACATGCCCATTATGGTCTCCAAATTCTAGGGATATAGCATATCTTAGCCCCGTTGGTAATGGGAAAAATCAGATCTTTGTTAAGTCACTAGATGGTTATGAAGGGGTTCAAATTACTGATGAGAAAGAAGGAGTCAGTACATTCAAATGGGGTCCTACTGGCAAGGGTCTTTATTATGTTACGCAGTCAAAAAAATGTGTGGAGATAAAGAAGCGTAGGGATCTATATGGAGAGTTTCAACATATAGGTAAGGAACACCAGAATAATTGTTTATATTACATTGAAATAGAAAAGGTGATACAAAGTGATACATATGAACACGAGAAAAGAGTTGTTTATCAATTAACTGATGGTAAGGATTTTCATATCCATGAATTTGATATTTCAAATGATGGGAAGAAGATTGTGTTTATGGCGACACCAAGCTCAAATATGGCGGATTATATAAATGGAGATTTATACATACTCCATACTAAAGCTGGAGAGCTACAAAAGCTGAATGTGGATAAGTTGTTGGGCGGTAGCGTCTGCTTTTCTCCTGAAGGCAGTAAAATATGTTACACAGCAAGCATAAGAGAGAAGGATTACTATAGAAACCATATACAAGACAGTACGTTAGAGGTATATGATATAAATACAGGAGAGGTAATTCAACCTGTAACAGATTTTGATAGTACTGTTATGCCATTACAGTGGACAGCTAAAGGAATTTTAATTAGATGGCAGGATAAAACGAATTATCGTATTGGATTACTAGCTGAAGATGGTACTGTAGAAGCATTAAGCGAAAAAGTAGATGGCTTTATAATGGATGCTTCTATAACAAAGGATGGAAAACATATATCCTATAATAAGGCTATAACAAATGAAACCTTTGAAATCTATTTAGACGATAAAAAAATAACGGATGAAAATAACTTTTTCAAAGGGAAACTTAAAAGTAACAGGGAAATCATCTCATGGAAAAGTAGTGATGGTCTTGAAATAGAAGGTGTTTTATCAACGCCAGTAGAGTTTGACGTAAATAAAAAATCTCCTTTATTAGTAGTAATTCACGGCGGTCCGGCTTGGGCATCCTTTCCGATATTTTCAGACTGCTTCAATGAGAAATATCCGATTGAACAGTTTATCGAAAAAGGCTTTATCGTTTTAGAGCCAAACTACAGAGGAAGTTCTGGTTATGGTAATGAATTTTTAAAAGCAAACTATAGAAAACAGGGAATCGCTGACTATGATGATGTTATATCAGGGGTGGATAAACTAGTTGATCAAGGGATTGTAGATAATGATAAAGTAGGAGTTATGGGATGGAGTAACGGAGGATATATATCAGCTTTCTGTTCTACATTTAGTAGCAGGTTTAAAGCTATTTCAGTTGGAGGCGGAATCACGAACTGGAGTACTCATTATGTAAATACAGATATCCCTTATTTTATTAGAATGTATTTAGGAAATACCCCATGGAATGATCGAGAGATATATACGAAGACATCACCTATGACGTATATTAAATCAGCTTGTACGCCTACCTTAATTCAACATGGGGAAAAGGATGCAAGAATTCCAATTACAAATGCATATGATCTATATCAAGGATTAAAGGATATGGAAGTTGATACAGAATTAATTATATTTAAAGGAATGGCATATAGTCCTAATCAGCCGGGAATGAATGTAGCTATTATGAAGCAGAATTTGATGTGGTTTTCACACTATATTCTTGGAGAGAGTGTAGAGGGTTTTAGGACTTTATAATGGATGTTTGTAAAAGACATAAGGTTGAAACGCTCTTCATATTGAGATGATTTATTATAAAATATATACTTAAACTACTATCCGTACACATATCAGGGAGGATTAATATGACAGGAAATAAAAATGACTTACTAGTAGAAAAACGTGAAGAGTTATTGAAAGTATTGAAAGCTCGTTTTGAGAAAAACATGAACCGCCATGAAGGTCTTGAATGGGCTAAAGTTGAAGCGAAGCTGACTACTAATAATGAAAAATTGTGGTCACTTAATGAAATGGAAGTAACTGGCGGTGAGCCGGATGTTGTTGGTTATGATGAAGAAAAGGACGAGTATACTTTCTATGATTGTTCAAAGGAGAGTCCTAAAGGCCGCAGGAGTCTTTGTTATGATCTTGAAGCGTTAGAATCAAGAAAAAAACATAAACCAGAAAATAACGTTATTGATGTTGCAAATGCTATGGGCATTGAACTATTAACTGAAGAACAATATCGGGAATTGCAAAAACTTGGGGATTTCGACATGAAATCATCAAGCTGGGTACAAACACCTTCAGATATTCGAGAACTCGGTGGTGCTCTATTTTGCGATTATCGCTTCGGACATGTTTTCGTGTACCACAATGGAGCAGACTCTTACTATGCTGCCAGAGGTTTTCGTGGCTCGTTAAAAGTTTAAATTAGGATAAATAAGAAAAAGAGCCTATACTCAGGCTCTTTTTCTTATTTATATTTTAAAAGTAAACTGTTACTACGCAGTTTTACTTAATTTATATGTTCCGTGGTTGTTTTTATGGAAAAGTTTAGGGGAAATATAGCCATCTAATCCAATACGTCCAGCGTTCTGCCCTGCAACTAAAATGAATATAGTCAAAATAAGCAGGTTTGGGTTTACACTAACAGTTCCACTTAATAAAAATGAAAGATTCATTATGATTCCGAAAAATGCAGCTGTTTTTGTTAATCCGCCTAAAATTAAACCTAGACCTACTAAAATTTCTCCCCATTGAACTAAAAAGCTAAATAGGTCTGCGTTTGGAAGGACAAAATGTTGAAGAAAATCTGCCCACCAACTTTGTACTGCAGGGTGGTCACCTGATGCTTGAGCAATAGCACCCTTTAGAAAACCACTTGCGTCAAAAGATTGTCCGAAGACTTTGCCTATCCCAGCAGCGAGCCATGTATATCCTATGTAAAGACGTAAAAGTAATAATATGAAAGTAGCACGTTTATCAGTTCTTAAAAAATTGATAATCATTGAAATCCCTCCAATATTGTATTTACAAGTTTATTATATATTCAATGTGAAAAGATTCACAATGAAGAGAATGTGAACAAGGATAGGTTGTGAGTAATTGTTTTATTTTTTGTAACATTTTATCTGTTTTGGTAAACTAAGAATAGAGATATATGTAAAGGGGACAAAGACTTAATATGTGGATGAACTTGTAATGATTAGAAATTAGATAGATGAATTTTTCTCTCATAAGTGAGGGTTTATTTAGCTATCTGTAAATCATCCAAGGACTGCATATTTGGCTTGTACATCCCTTTTGTAAGGATAGATGCCTATTTTATGTATCTGTCTTTTTTTGTGGGAAATTTTATATCTCTTATATAAAGTATGCGCCCTTTAAACTTGGAGGAGTATATGATGAATCAATTAAAAAATAAAGTAGCAGTTGTTACAGGGGTAAGTCGTCTAGATGGTATTGGGGCAGCGATTTGTAAAGAATTAGCTGAAGCAGGATACAATATGTTTTTTACGTATTGGACAGCTTACGATAAAGAGATGCCTTGGGGCGTCGATAAAAATGAACAAATACAATTAAAAGAAGAGCTATTGCAAAACGGTGTTAGAGTATCGAGCATGGAGTTAGATTTAACTCGGAATGATGCACCGAAAGAGCTTATAAATAAAGTTACTGAACAATTAGGGTACCCTCATATATTAATTAATAATGCAGCATATTCTACGAATAATGATTTCTCTACGTTGACTGCTGAAGAACTAGATAAGCATTACATGGTAAATATCCGTGCGACTACATTGTTAAGTAGTCAATTTGCCCGGAGATTTGATAAGAAATCTGGTGGTAGAATTGTTAATATTACTTCGGGGCAATTTCAAGGTCCTATGGCAGGAGAACTAGCTTATGCGACAACGAAGGGAGCTATTGATGCTCTTACTAGTACATTGTCAGCAGAGGTAGCTCATTTAGGAATAACAGTGAATGCAATTAATCCAGGACCAACCGATACAGGATGGATGACTGAAGAGATAACACAAGGGTTAAAGCCGATGTTTCCTTTTGGCAGAATTGGTGAGCCAAAGGATGCAGCTAGACTCATTAAATTTTTAGTAAGTGAAGAAGCTGAGTGGATTACTGGGCAAGTTATTCATTCAGAAGGTGGATTTAAAAGATAAAAAAAGAAGGCATCTCACCCTGGTGAGATGCCTTCTTTTTTTAATCTTTCTTCAATCTTCGTGCAACACCATTCCCTAAAGACTGTAATCCTTGAACGAGGATAATTAAAATAAAGACTGTTGCATACATTACTTCAGGTTCATAGCGTAAATGTCCGAAGCGGTATGCCAAGTCCCCTAGCCCTCCAGCACCTACGAGTCCAGCCATTGCTGTTGCGCCAATTAAGCCAATTGTTGCAATTGTTAATCCAAGTACAAGGGAGGGACGAGCTTCTTTCACCATGACGTGCCAAATGATTTTAATAGTAGAGATACCCATTGCTTGATAGGCCTCAATAACACCGCGATCTACTTCTAGTAAGGCTGTCTCCATTAAACGTGCGATATAAGGAGCTGTGAAGACGACAAGCGGTACGATCACACCTTGCACGCCAATGGATGTTCCCATTAGAAACTTTGTAAAAGGTAAGATGAAGAATAATAGAATGATAAATGGAAGAGAGCGAATTATATTAATAATTGTATTAAGAATAGGATAAATGATTTTATTTTCGTGCTGTCCACCAGGTCTTGTTAAAACAAGTGTTACACTAAGTGGCAGTGCAATAAGGATCGAGATGAGTAATGAAATAGATGTCATTTGAAAGGTTTGGATTGTGGCTTCCCATATGACTTTACTCCATTCATCCAAAAAGGACTTGTTTTCCATAGTCTGTTTTCCCTCCCTCTACGATGATACCTTTCTCTTGTAAGAATGCTAAAGCACGGTTTACTTCATTTTTTTCACCTTGCATATGAACGACAAGTTTCCCATATGCCTCATGTTTTAACTGTGTAATATTACCAGATAAAATATTTGGATATACTTGGAAACGTTTTGTGGCGACAGCTAGTGCTGGTTCCCCTGAAGAACTTCCTATAAAAGAAAGTGTTACAATTTCTCCAGTACTTTGTAGTTCTTTCTGTACCTCTTCTGGAATTTTCGCTGCAAATGCGCTATTTACAAATTTCTTCGTTGTTACATGTTGTGGGTTTGTGAAAATATCTTTCACAGTCCCGCTTTCGACTACAGATCCATGTTCCATAACGGCAACGCGGTCGCATATACGTTGGATAACATTCATTTCGTGTGTAATGAGTAAAATCGTAATTCCAATTTCTTCGTTAATCTTTAATAACAAATCAAGAATAGAATCAGTTGTTTCTGGATCTAAAGCACTCGTTGCTTCGTCACTTAATAACACTTCAGGCTCATGTGATAGTGCACGTGCAATTGCAACGCGCTGTTTTTGACCGCCAGAAAGTTCACTTGGATAAGCATCTTTTCGATTGAAAAGATCGACAATGCGTAAATATTTTTCTACCCTTTTTTTAATTTCCACTTTTGGAATACCAGCAAGGCGTAAAGGTAATGCAATGTTTTCATAGATGCTAACAGTTTTAAGTAAATTGAATCCTTGAAAGATCATTCCGATTTTTTGTCTCGCTTTTGCTAGTTCTTTTGTCGATAACGTTGTTAAGTCTTGTTCGTTTACAATGATATTTCCTGTCGTTGGTTTTTCTAATAAATTTACACATCGAATCAATGTACTTTTACCAGCGCCACTATACCCAATGATTCCAAATACCTCGCCTTTTTCTACTTTAAGGGAAGTAGACTTAAGAGCCTCAACATTCCCTTTTTTTGTTGTAAATACTTTGGATATATTTTTTAATTCAATCATTATCGTCAGCTCCTACCAAGATGGTAAAACTGAACCATCAAATTTTTTCTCGATAAACTCTTTTACTTCTTTAGATTGATAAGCTTTCTTTAATTTATTTACAACGGCATCATCTTTATTTTCAGTACGAACAACGACCCAGTTCACATATGGTGAATCTTTTCCTTCGCGGAAAATAGAATCTTTCGCTGGACTTAATTTTGCACCTAATGCAAAGTTTGTGTTAATTGCAGCTGCTTTCACTTCACTTAGTTGCGTTGGTAATTGAGATGCCTCTAATTCGACAATCTTTAATTTTTTTGGATTTTCAATTACATCTTTTGCAGTCGCTTTTTCTGTAGCCTTTGGATCAACTTTTAAAACCCCTGCTTTTTCAAATAATTTTAAAGCTCGAAGTTCATTCGTTGGGTCATTTGGTACAGCAATTGCATCGCCCTCTTTTAAGTCTTTTACATCTTTTATATCTTTAGAATATACGCCCATAGGGAATGTTACTGTTGAAAATACTTCAGCTAATTTCATATTGCGTTCAGCTTTAAATACATCTAAATACGATTTCGTTTGGTAGCTATTTACATCAAGGCTTTTTTCATCTAAAGATACGTTTGGCGCTACATAATCATTAAATACTTTTATATCAATTTCGAGACCATCTTTTGCTGCAACTTCTTTTACCTTTTCAAAAATTTGTTCATGTGGTCCACCTGTTACACCGACAGTAATCTTTTTCTCGTCTAATGCTTTTACCTCTTTATCTGAACTCACGCTACAGGCGCCTAATAATAATACTGCTCCGCTTACAATGCTTAATAATACCTTTTTCAATCTATAAATCCCCCTTCATATACGTTCCAAAATAAAAAGCACCTCCCAAAAATAAGAGAGGTGCCGAATAGACGAAATAGATTCCTCTCTTATCTTCCAAAACGAAAACTCGTTTTGCAGGAATTAGCACCTTAGCTTATATGTTATAAGCTCGGTTGCCGGGCATCATCGGGCCAGTCCCTCCGCCACTCTTGATAAGAGTATGTGTATGTAGTTTTGAATATGGTACTAATAGTAAATCGTACAAAAAGAATTGTCAATGATATTTTCAGAATATATTTTATTTTAAGGTAATCGAAACATTTCCTTTCTTATGGCCCATTTCTACATACGTATGGGCTTCTACAACTTCTTCTAATCGGTAAGTTCTATCAATAACAGGTTTTAGCTTTTCTGTTTCAGCTAGTTGTTTTAGTAGGTTCATATCTTCTTTACTGACCTTTGCCATCATTCCATTCACAGATACATATTTTCCATTAGGCATTAATGCATCTGTACAAAGAGACTTTTTATATTTTCCAACTGCATCAAATATAATATCGTAGTGCTCGCCCTGCTTAGTAAAATCTTCTTTCATATAATCAATTACGTTGTCTGCCCCTAAGGCTGTAACTAAATCGAAATTCGAACTACTACAAATAGCTGTGACAGTCGCCCCGAAGTATTTAGCAAGTTGTACGGCAGCTGTCCCTACTGAACCAGAGGCGCCGTATATAAGTACTCGTTGCCCTTTTTTTATCTGTCCTTTTCTAAGGAAGTGCAATGCTGAAGTTCCGCCAAAAGGAATAACGGCAGCTTCTTCATATGTCACATTGGTAGGTTTTAATGCTATTAATCCACTTTCATGCACGCATGTGTATTCGGCATAACCACCAAGGTTTAGTTCTGTTAATGCAAAAACTGGATCTCCTTTTTTAAATTGTGTTACATCTGTTCCAATGTCTTCGATTTCACCGGATAACTCTACGCCAAGTATAGGTTTCCTCGGTTTTCTGAAACCTAATATGATCCGCATAGGAATCCAAAATAAGAGGGGGCTATTAAAGCCACGTATTCTACAATCTCCAGTCGATACACTTGTTGCGTGAATTTTAACTAATACTTCATTTTTTTTAGGTTTAGGCTTTTCTACATTTTGAATCTGGAGAACATTAGGTGGTCCATACTTTGTGCAAATAATTGCTTTCATAATGACCTCCTGAAATGAGTTGTTATTATTTACATCATATTTAAACTTTTTCTCAAACATGTTGCTATATAGGAAAAAAATTAAAGAAGAATATTACGAATTATATAGATTTCATAGGAAAAGAGATGATATTATTTTTGGGAAGGAGGGGACGTTATGAAAAAACTTATTTTAATTTCAAGTTTAGTACTTGCAGTTGGTCTAGGAGTAGGGTGTAGTAATGAGGAAACAAAAAAGACTGATGAACCGAAAAAAGAAGCTGTGCAGAAAGAAAAGGAATTAACAGCGAAGGATGTTTTCAATAAAGCGAATGAAGCTTTTAAAAACGAAGAAAATGTAACGATGACATATGATGTGGGAATAAAGGCTGAAGGAACAGAGATGAATGTAATGAAGGCTAAAATGCAACTAGAGCCGAAGAAAAAAAACTCTCGTTCTGAAATGAATGTTTCTGGTACAGAGGTTATTGTTTATGATGTGGGTGGAAAAATTGCTGGTCAGGTGAAAAATCCTAATTCGGGTGAAGTTATGTCTGTACCAGAGGAACAATTAAATGCTAACGGAATGAATGCGACTCAAGGAATGGTAGATAATTTAGAGATTCCATCGGAAATTTTAAATAAAGTGAAGATGGAGAAAAGTGGAGATAATTATAAGCTGAAGTTTGCATTAAAAGGGCAAGAGACAGAGAGTATGTTAGCTAGTATGGATGAAAAGCAGAAACAAATGCTACAAGGCCAAAATGCAAAGATAGAAGAAATAGATGGAGAATATATTATTACAAAAGATTTTAAATATGAATCAGCAAAGATAGATATGGTTATGAGTAGCAATGGTGAGGATAAAGCGCACATTATTACGGATGCGAAGTTTACATCGTATGATAAATTTGATCCAATACAATTGCCAGCAGCAAAGTAATCACTGTCAAGAGAGGTACCTGAAAGAACGGGTATCTCTTTTTGTTGCTAATAAGGAGAGTGTCCTTTGAAAAAAAGAAAGATAGCAGTGGTCATTGCGGCATATACGGTTTTGCTTGCAACGTCTGTACATACGTATAAAAAACAAATTGATCATCCTATTATGAGTGATGTAGGTAAATTGCTTCCGACAAAAATAAAACGAGTTGAAAGTGCTACGGAAGAGCACTCGTTAATAAAATTAGTGCGAGATGCAAAAGTTTCAGGAGAGAAAATTTCCATTGCAGGTATGCAACATAGCCAAGGAGGACAGACATATTATCCGAATGGTACGATGCTCGATATGAAAGGATATAATAAAATATTAGAATTTGATCCAGAGAAGAAGCGGATTACAGTTCAAAGTGGTGTCACGTGGAATGATATTCAGAAGAAAATAAATCCATATGGCCTTGCGGTACAGGTCATGCAGTCTCAAAATATTTTTACTGTTGGTGGTTCATTAAGTGTAAATGTACACGGGCGTGATATTCGTCATGAGGCACTGATTGATACAATAGAGTCATTTAGATTGTTAATGGCAGATGGCACGGTACGTAATGTAAGTAGAGAAGAAAATGCAGCGTTATTTCCATATGTCATTGGTGGTTACGGTTTATTTGGAGTTATTTTAGATGTGACGCTGAAGTTAACAGATGATGAATTATATGAAATGCACACGAGAATGATAGATTATAAAGAATACGCATCTTATTTCAAAGAGAAAGTGAAAAGAGATGAGAATGTTCGTATGCACTTAGCACGTATTTCTGTTGCTCCAAATTCATTTTTAAAAGAGATGTATGTGACAGATTATACTTTGGCACAAAATCAAAATATGAGAGAAGAGTACAGTGAATTAAAGGAAGAAAATATTATAGCTGCACCGAAATTTTTACTTGGGTTATCACGTTATAGTGATTGGGGAAAGAATACATTTTGGAATATACAAAGAGGTTATTTTGAACGTACAGATGGAAAGTATGAGACGCGTAATAATGTTATGAGATCAGATAGTGCTTTTATGGAATATGAAAATCCAAATAGGACCGAAGTGTTACAAGAATACTTTGTGCCTATAGATGCTTTCACGGAGTATATAGATGATTTACGTAACGTATTAAATGAAGAAGAGTTTAATTTGCTCAACATTACGATTCGTTACGTGGAAAAGAATGAAAATGCAGTTTTGTCCTATGCGAAAGATGATATGTTTGCGCTGGTTCTTTTAATTAACCAGGGACGCTCAGATAGTGAGATAAAGAAAACAGAGGATGTCATTCGGAAGATGATTGATGTTACTTTAAAGCATAACGGTAGTTACTATTTGCCGTATTATTCTTATCCAACGAAAGAGCAGTTAAAGAAGGCATATCCTCGTATTGAAGAATTTCTCAAGAAAAAGAAGGAAGTAGATTCAGAAGAGAGATTTGTGAATTTATTTTATAGGGAGTATACGAAATGACATATAGAAGATTTGTAGCTTCGCAAAGTATCATCATGATGGCAGGAAGTATGGTATTTCCTTTTTATATATTATTGCTTCGAAACGTTGGAAATAGCTTCTCGCAATTTGGCTGGGCGTATGGCTTATTTGCTTTAACATCAGCACTTGTATATCCACTAGTGGGAAAGGTATCTGATCAAGTAGGTGATAAAAAATTATTAATAATATACGCTTGGTCCATGGCAATCTTAATGCTTTGTTTTCCGATTGCCACGGAAGTATGGCATGTGTATCTTCTTCAAATTGTAATGGGAGTTTTAGGTGCTGTGCAGCGTAATACTGAGAAGACTTCGTTAGCACGAAAGGTTGCGCAGGAAAAGGCTGGTTATGAGATTGGAAAATACCATGTATGGACATCCATTGGCGGAGCAGTAGCGGTTATTGCCACGGGATATTTAGTAGATTTCTTTACGATTGGTACAATTTTTTATATTGCATCTATTCTATATGTAGTAAGCGGGATTGTATTAAGTAGTAAAAAAATATAACTATTCCTATTTTCACCTTAATACCCTTTATTTGTTATACTAAAAGGGAATACAAAAGAAAAGGGGACAGTGCCTTTGATGAAATTTGTAGTTTTAGCTATTCTTACTTTGTTTTTGATTCCATGGACAAGAAGTAGTAGTAAGCTTCGAGCAGTGGATAAGAAGGGAGATAAGAAGGTTGTAAAGGGTAAGAAATCATCTATTTTAGTTATTCCTGTTTTATTTTGGATAGGTATTGCAATCTATGAATACTTTTGGCTAATTGATGATCGAGTAGATTCGATTCTTACTCATTATTCTGTTGCAGTAGCAATTTTAATTGGGCTTGTTTTATTTTCACAAGATCAAATAGGTAAATTAGAAGGTACGTTAAAAGGACTTCTAATGTTTATTTTACTCGCAAGTTACGGTTACTTTGGTTATTTGCACGATATAGTAATCTCGCAAAAGAAATATGATTCTGTTGTTAAGGTAGAGAAAGATATTTCAGAGCCATTTACTGAAAATGACCAGCCGTTTACAGTGCCGCCAAAGACAGCGGAGAATAAGATGAAAAAAGTATTTGGTGATATTCCGAAAGTAGCTTATTTTGAGCTAGGAGAATTAACGCCACAAATGGTAAACGGCGAAGCTTTATATGTAGCGCCGATTGAAGTTTCAGGATTTTTTAAAGCGCGTAAAGCTGAGACAATTCCAGGGTATGTAACGATGTCAGGTACAAATCCTGATGCGGAAGCGAAACTGCACCTCGGTTATAAAATGAAATATGTGCCAAGCATGTTTTTTGGTAATAATTTAGAGCGTGTGGTAAGGCAAGCAGAACCAGATTTAATCTTTAAAGGAAAACCTAAATTTGAGGTTGATGATAAAGGGAAACCATATTATACAATGACGTATGGTGAATTTATTTCAGGAAGATCTGGATTTGAGGTAGAGGGTGTTGTCGTAGTAGACGCACAAACAGGTGAAGTGAAAAGGTATGATAAAGGAAAGGCACCTAAATTTGTTGATGGTGTATTAAATCATGAGACTGCATCTACGTTAAATACGTACTTTGGTAAATATATTCACGGATTTTGGAATACGAAATTCTCGCAAACTGATATGAAGATTCCGACTGAGTGGGGAACGAAAGAAGGCGTGACCCCGATCTTTGGTAAAGATGGAACACTATATTATTTTACAGACTTTACTTCTCCAAAAGAAGGAGTAGATTCAGCCCTAGGCTATTCATTAGTAGATGCACGCACAGGCAAGCTATATTACTATAATGGAAAAGAAGTGAAGGGGATTATGGATGGTTCAGCAGCTACAGAAGTAGTGGATAATTCCTTTAAGAGAGAGAAATGGCATGGGACAATGCCTGTCATTTATAACGTATACGGTAAACCAGCTTGGATTATTCCGGTTGTTGATGATGGAGGCCTAGTACGTGCACATACAGTTGTATATGCTGCTAATGCAAAAATATTTGCGACAGGTTCTTCGCAGAAAGAAGCGCTTGAGAATTATAAAAACGTAATGAGTGGTAATGGTGATACCTTTAGACCAACCTCAACAGGAAAAGAAGCGCAAAAAGAAGGTATTGTACAACGTGTATATAAAGAGAAATCAGGTGAAAATACAATCGTGTACGTACTTTTAGAGAATGAACAAAAGGTATTTATGATACCGGTGAAGAAATTCCCGTATGCTATGTTTACAGAAGTAGGAGACCCAATTCAAATTACATATTTAGATACAGGAGAGACGATGGCCTCAGTATCTAAATTTACGAATAGCAATGTGAAAAAGTAAAGCGATAGAATTTCTATCGCTTTTTTTACATTATGAAAGAGGAAAATGCGCTGTACTTGACGTATGTTTATGATGTAACTATAATTGTTACGATTCAGTGTGTATAGGAAAGGGTGAATTGAAAAAGTGAATGAAGTTAATCACGAAATATATAAACCTGTAAAGGCAAACAGGTTATGGATGATTCTTGTATTAGGAACACTTACGGCGATTGGGCCATTATCTATTGATATGTATTTGCCTTCATTACCGAAGTTAACGGATGACTTGCAAACAGGTGCATCCCTAGCGCAGCTTACATTAACAGCTTGTCTGCTTGGGCTGTCAGTAGGACAATTATTTGTTGGCTCAATTAGTGATATTTACGGAAGACGCAAACCACTTATTATTGCTCTTATTATTTATGTTGCTTCTTCTTTACTTTGTGCTGTTGCGCCATCTATTTGGACATTAGTGTTATTGCGCTTCCTACAAGGAGCTTCAGGATCAGCCGGGATTGTTATATCACGTGCGATGGTACGTGATATGTACTCAGGTTCTGAAATGACGAAGTTTTTCTCACTGCTTATGTTAGTAAACGGAGCAGCACCTATTTTGGCACCGATTATTGGGGGGCAATTATTACAGTTTACAACGTGGCGCGGTGTTTTCATCGTTCTTGGAGCAATTAGCGTATGCATGTTAATCTCAGCTACTTTTGTATTGCGTGAAACATTACCTCCTGAAGAAAGAGAAACGGGTGGTTTGTCAGGGACTTTGGCGACGTACGGAAAATTGTTAAAGGACCGTCTGTTTATGGGATATGCATTGTCACAAGGATTAGTAACAGCGGCAATGTTTGCATACATTTCGGGCTCACCATTTGTGTTGCAGAACATATACGGAGCATCACCACAGCAATTTAGTTTATTCTTTGCGATTAACGGCATCGGTATTATTATTGCTAGTCAGGTAACGGGTCGTTTAGCGGGGAAAGTGAATGAGAAGACATTATTTGTTGCTGGTATTATTATCGCAGCTGTTGGTGGCCTATCTTTACTACTGACAATCGTACTAGGAATAGGTTTAATCGGTGTTTTATGTTCGTTATTCCTTGTTGTATCAAGTGTCGGGGTTGTATCAACAACTGGGTTCTCATTAGCGATGAGAAATCAGAAGCAAGCTGCAGGAACAGCGTCAGCTTTATTAGGCTTATTACAGTTCATTTCAGGAGCGCTTGTCGCTCCGCTAGTAGGTATTGGTGGGAGTAATACAGCGTTACCGATGGGTGTTGTTATTGCGCTTTGTGAAGTAGGGGCAGTATTATGTTATCTATTTATGGCCAGAAGAAGTGAGAAGCAGTTTGAACTGCAACAAAGACAAAATTTAGAGGCTTAACAAAAAAGAACTGATTCAAAGGGAATGTTTGAATCAGTTCTTTTTTTCATTTCTTTGAAATACCTCATACATATTATTCATGATCGTATCATATAAAACAGCAAGTTTATCCCACACCCAGCGATTACTATCGACTTCTTTTTCCCCACAGTCGATAATATCGGTATGGTCAGTAATTTTATACGCTTTTTTAACGATAATAGGAGCAATCTTCGGTATACGTGGGATTTCCTTTAAGGTATCTGCAAAGTTTCCAATGTAGACATGACCGATGATTTCGATTGTTAATGATTTATCCGATATATTTAGCACGGTATGAAATTGATTTGTATGTTGTTGTTTTAAATATTGAGCTAACTTAAATGGAGCATGCTTCTTCTTTAATACGCGGCGAAGGCTCTCTGTATTTTCGATATGAAGTGATTTTTCGCGAATAAGGACACGAATATCTTCTCCCATAAAAGGCATTGTGTTGTACATAGATGATTCTCCTTAAAACCTTACATATGTTTGCGTTATGCATATGTAAGTCTAGCATGGTTTGTTCTTTATGTGTGCTTACAGTTTTGTAAGGTGATGTAGTAAAGCATTGCAAAAGTTATTTGTATAAAGTGACGATACTGTGACAAACATGTTGGTATATATATTACGATGTCGTCTTAAGTGTAAAAAGTAGGGCGTTCTCGGTATAATAACAAGTGGAGATAAAAGAAACTATAATGAGTAATAGCTGTAGATAAAAGGAGAAGAAGAGATGAAGAAGGTTTTGGGTATTGCTGTAATGGGAAGTATGATCCTTCTAGCAGGATGTAATGGAAATAAAGATACGAAAGAACCGAAAGAAAAGGTAGAGCAATCTACTGAACAAACAGAAGAGATGAAAGAATACCTTGCAGTACATGAAAAATACGATATAAAAATGAATAAAGAAATTAATAAAGCACTGCAGTTATTTGAAGTGGCAAAAGAAAAGGGCGGTAAGGAAATAACGAATGCAACATATAAAGAAGACGTGCAAAAGGTAACGACGAGCATGTTAGAAGATATTGATCATATACGTAAAGAAATTCGTGTTCCGAAGTCGAAAGAGCAAGAACATGAGGTATATGTTGGTTTCTTGAATGAATCAGAACAAGCGATGAAAAAATTACAGAAGTTAGCTAAAGAAGAAGATTCATCGTTGATTCGTGATATAGAAATTAACTTTGCAACAGCATCGACATACTATAAACGTTTTCAAGCAGAAACGAAAAAATAACCTTGCCTGTGCAAGGTTATTTTTTCTTCTTGCCATCTCTGTCTTCATCCTCAGATACTAATATTTTCTGTTCTTCGTGAAATTCGGAAATAGTTTGCCCGGTAATATTATCGAAAGGAGTATAAAAAGAAGTAATACGTTTCTTTTTAATAAAGAGTTTATAGGAGCCGATGATGACAAGTATAACGATTGTTAAGGGTAATCCTATAGTAGCAAGAAGTAAGGGGTCCATCTTATAACTCCTTTAACATCATTTCTTTTTATGATAAGCCGAAAACTGTAATTTCGATAAACGAATTAAAAACTGATTTTTCTAAATTTATCCAATTTGATTGACTTTTCAATTTTTCAGAATTATAATTCGAAATATACAATTTGAACCAAATAATAATATAGCAATTTACTTATCCAGAGAGGTAGAGGGACTGGCCCTATGACACCTCAGCAGCGGGTTCTGTAATAGGAACACCGTGCTAATTCCAGCAAGCAAGTCTTGAAAGATAAGTGATGGGCCTTTGTTTGTTAAGCCTTGATCTTATTTTTTAAGATCAAGGCTTTTTGTATTCTAAAAAGAGAAAAGGGAGTAATGGAAAAAGTACATTCATAAAACAAAGTAAATTCATGTGTTTAGGGGGTTATTGAAGTGTATGTAATTAAAAAATTATCGGTTATGGTGTTCACACTATGGGTTATTACGACAGTGACATTTCTAATTATGCATATTATTCCGGGAGATCCATTTTCATCAGATGCAAAAATCTTTCCTGAAGAAGTGATCCAAAACATGAGAGCGAAGTATCACCTTGATGAACCGTTATGGAATCAATATGTTGCTTATTTAGACGGTGTAGTTCATTTTGATTTTGGTGAATCGGTTCAATCAACCGGGCAAGGTGTATCAGAAATTATAACAACTGGCTTTGGTCCATCAGCAATTATTGGTCTACAAGCACTTGTTATTTCATTGTTAGTAGGAATTGCGGCAGGGACATTTGCTGCTCTATATCATGGGAGAGTAATTGACTATAGTGTGAGTTTGCTCGCAATTTTAGGTATTTCTATTCCAAGTTTTATTTTAGCACCACTATTTATACAAGTATTCGCTATCCAATTTGAGTTTTTACCAGTAGCCTCTTGGGGAACATTCGAACATACGGTATTGCCATCCTTTGCATTAGCGTTAGGGCCAATCGCAGTTATTACAAGGTTTGTGCGTTCTAATATGATCGAAGTACTGCAGAGTGATTATATTAAGCTAGCAAGAGCAAAAGGTATACCAATTAAGAAGATTATTATAAGACACGCTCTTCGAAATGCGATTGTTCCAGTACTTACATTTGTTGGACCGTTAATGGCTGGACTCTTAACAGGGACTTTTGTTATTGAAAAAATCTTTTCAATTCCTGGCCTAGGAAAATATTTTGTAGATAGTATTTTTAACCGAGACTATCCGGTGATTATGGGAACAACGATTTTCTATAGTGCGTTATTAATTGCTTGTATTTTCATTACAGATATTATTCATCGCATTGTTGATCCGCGTATTCGTTCTATTACATAAGGAGGGGGGATATTTAAATGGGAGCTTATGAGATTAATGAACAGTTATTAACGAAAGAAGAGAAAAAAGAATTAACGATAAATAAAAATCAGCAAACAATTAGCAGAAAGAAAGAAGTGTTTCGTAAGTTTATATCGAATCCAATCGCAGTTTTAGGAACAGTGACGTTATTGCTAATTATTGTTTTCTCGCTTATTGGCGAAAGTTTAACTTTATTTACTGCGAGTGAACAAGTAAAAAAGGCAACAAATTTACCGCCGAGTAGTGAACATTGGTTTGGAACAGATGATCTAGGGAGAGATATTTGGGCACGTACTTGGGCTGGTGGGAAGATTTCACTAACAGTTGGATTAGTAGCAGCTGCCCTCGATATAGGGCTTGGTGTACTGATTGGTGGATTTAGTGGATATGTGAGAGGGCGTAATCGTCTTGGAACGTTAATAGATGAATGGATTATACGAGGGATTGAAGTGTTATATGGTATCCCATATTTATTAATTGTTATTTTACTATTGATCGTGATGAAACCAGGACTTTTTACAATTATAATCGCTCTTGCGTTAACAGGATGGATTGGCATGGCACGTCTCGTTAGAGCGCAGGTCTTGTCTTTAAAACAAAGAGAATTTGTTATTGCAGCAGAGCGATTAGGTACATCGCATATGAAGATTATATACGGACATATCATTCCGAACTTAACAGGCATTATTATCGTAAATTTATCATTTACAATTCCAGCAGCTATTTTCTCAGAATCATTTTTAAGCTTTATCGGACTAGGAGTGCAATCACCGGCAGCAAGCTGGGGGACGATGACGAATGATGCACTTGGGACATTATTGAGCGGAGAATGGTGGCAGCTATTCTTCCCAGCAATCATGATTGCACTCATTATGTTTGCATTTAATGCAATTGGTGATGGTTTGCAAGATGCAATTGATCCGAAGATTGTAAAACGGAATCGAAAGGAGAAAAAACATGGCACAGCTCTTATCTTTAGAAAACGTAACATTGACCGTTGAAAAAGAGAATAGTAAGCAAGCAATTGTGAAGCATGTTTCCTTTTCTATTAATGAAGGTGAAATCGTTGCACTTGTAGGAGAAAGTGGTTCAGGAAAAAGTGTTACAGCACAATCTATTGTCGGATTAAATCAAGAATCTATTCATATCGATGATGGGAATATAGCTTTCCAAGCAAATGAATTAACGAATTTACAAGAGTCAGAATGGAATCAAATTCGCGGAAAAGATATTTCCTTTATATTTCAAGATCCGCTTTCATCTTTAAACCCAACGATGAAGGTAGGCAAACAAATTACAGAAGTAGTTTTGCAACATGGGAAAAAATCGAAAAGAGAAGCAAAGGAAATTGCGATTAACTTGTTAACGGGTTTAGGGATACATGAAGCAGAGAAACGCTTTGAACAGTACCCACATCAATTAAGCGGAGGTATGAGGCAGCGTATTTGTTTAGCAATTGCGTTTGCTTGTCACCCAAAGCTTGTAATTGCAGACGAGCCGACAACAGCGTTAGATGTAACGATTCAGAAACAAATTATGGGGCTATTAAAAGAAAGAAAAGAAAAACAAAATACGAGTATTTTATTAATTACACATGATTTGGCACTTGTACGTGAAGTAGCTGATCGAGTAGTTGTTATGTACGGGGGACGTGTTGTTGAAAAAGGAACGATACAGGAGGTAATAGGTTCTCCTAAACATCCATATACGAAAAGTTTATTACAAGCAATTCCGAATATGGATGATTCCGAAAAGGTATTACGTGCTATAGAAGGAACGACACCTTCCATTGAAACATTAAATAGCTTTGGTTGTCCTTTTGTAAATCGTTGTCCAGTAGCGATAAAAGAATGTATTCATCGTTTTCCAGAGAGAACCACATATTCTAAGGAGCATAGTTCACATTGTTGGCAACATGTTCTAGAGCATAATAAAGCGAAATCAAAAGAGAAGGTGAATGCCTCATGACGACAGATTTAATTACTATAAAGCAAGTAACGAAAACGTATGGAAGTAAAAGTAAAGAAATCACAGCGTTAAAAGACATATCACTTTCTATTCCGAAAGGAACAACACTTGGCATTATTGGTGAAAGTGGTTCAGGAAAAACAACACTTGGAAAGCTCATAGCAGGGATTGAGAGTCCAACGTCTGGTGAAATTGATTATAACGGTCAAGTCGTTCACAAGCTGAAATCAGCTCATAGGCGAGATTTTTTACAGAAAGTACAGTTCATTTTTCAAGATTCCACAGCAGCATTAAATCCGCGCTGGAAAGTACGCGATAGCGTAACGGAGGGTTATATTTCATTCGGTTTAGGTGATAAAGGATTAAAGGATAAAGTAGCAGGTGATGCGCTAGAACGTGTGGGATTAGATAGACGATATATCGATCGCTATCCGCACGAATTTAGCGGAGGACAACGTCAACGAATTGCTATTGCAAGAGCGTTATTGTGTGAGCCAGAAGTATTGATTCTTGATGAACCAATTTCAGCATTAGATGTTTCATTGCAAATTCAAATTGTACATCTGCTGCAAAAGATTCAAAAGGAACAAGGCTATACATATTTATTTATCGCACATGATTTGCCGATGGTTCACTATTTATGTGAAAAAGTGGCTGTCTTATATAAAGGAGAACTTGTTGAATTTGGAAATACGGACGAAGTGTTCTGTAATCCACAACATTCTTATACAAAAACACTATTGGCATCAACACCAAAAATTTCAGGTTAAAGGAGAATGTAGGATGAAGAAGTTTTTACTGTTTGTCATTATGACTGTTTTAGCAATTACTTCTGTCGCTTGCGGTAAGAAAGAGACGCAAAAGGCGAGTGCTGGTAAGGGAGAAGGAGATCGATTAGTAACGAATATTGGTAGCGATCCATATACATTTGATTCCGCTATTGCGACAGATAGCACGTCAGGTTATGTAATTGGACATTTATTCTCAAGCTTATATACGCAAGATAGTGATGGGAAATATCAAAATGAATTAGCAGAGAAAGAAGAAGTAAATGCTGATGGAACTGAGTATACAATTCATTTAAAGAAAGATATTAAATGGTCAGATGGTTCTGCTATTACAGCAAATGATTTTGAATTTGCATGGAAGCGATTATTGAATCCGAAAACGGGTTCTATGAATGCAACAGAAATGTATTTTATTAAAGGGGCAGAGGCATACAATACTGGAAAAGGTGAAGAAGGACAAGTTGGTATTCAAGTCGTTGATCCTCAAACATTAAAGGTAACTCTTGAACATCCAGTTGCTTCTATTAAACAGAAATTAGCAAGCTCATTATTTATTCCATTAGCTAAAAAGTCGATTGATGATAATAATAAATTAAAAACAGATCCAAAAGAGTTAATTACGAACGGGCCATTCACATTAAAAGAATGGAAGCATAATCAGGCTATTACAGTACAAAAAAATAAAGAATACTATGATAAAAAGGTAACATTAAAAGAAATTGAGTTTCGTATTATTCCAGATTCTAAAACAGCGTACCAATTATATAAATCAAAAGAATTAGATTTACTAAGCGGTTTACCGCAAGAAATGATTGAAAAAGAAAAAGGAAATAAAGAATATAAACGTGTTGCAGGATTTTCATCTTATATTTATTCGTTTAACGTAGAAAAAGAGCCATTCACAAATGCGAAAGTACGTAAAGCATTCTCATTAGCAGTTGATCGTAAGTTTATTGTTGAAAAACTGTATAAAAACAATGCACAAGAAGCAAATGCATTCGTTCCAGAAGGAGCAAAAACACAAAGTGGGCGTGATTTCCGTAAAGAAAAAGGTGGTTACGTTAAATTTGATCCAGCAGAAGCGAAAAAATTATTAGAAGAAGGCATGAAAGAACAAGGCTGGTCTACATTACCTGAAGTAACATTAAAATTCACTACAGATACACAACATAAAAAAGTAGCAGAAGCAATGCAAGAAATGTTTAAGAAAAATCTTGGCGTAGATATTAAATTAGAAAATAAAGAGTGGAAGAGTTACATCGACACATATAAGCAAAGTGATTTCCAATTGGCTTATATGGGATGGGGCGGTTCTTTATTAGATCCAATTACTAAATTAGATTTATATGCAGGTGATGGTCCAAACAATTATGCAAAATGGCATAATAAAGAATTTGATGCTTTAGTGAAGGAAGCAGAAGTTGAACAAAATGAAGATAAGCGTTTTGACTTATTGCATAAAGCGGAAGATATTATGTTTACAGATTCACCATTAATTCCAATTATATTCCCGTCGGATTCCTATTTACAAAAACAAACGGTATCTGGACTTCAATATTATGTTGGATCTAAACCAGATTTAAGATATGCAAAAATAAAGAAGTAGGCAATCGCCTACTTCTTTATTTTATTTCTCTTTTATATTCTTTTTTCGTTCCATCAGAGAAGACAACTTCTAAATCGAATTTTTGGTAGTCTTTATCAAGTTTGAACACGTTCACTACTTGATCGATTACTTCTTGGTCAGGAGTATCTTTATCAAATTTTAATTCTTGTAGAAGTGGGCTTAATTTTGTAATAGCCTCGTCACCTGTAAACTTTGCATTTGTTTTATGGTCTTCAAGCTTTGCTTCCATTTTCTTATCAGCGGCTACATTCTTATAATCAGCTTCGTAGTCTTTCTTCGTATCTTGATAGTCTGCATCTAAACTAAATTCATTAAAGTTTAGTTTTAAATCTGCAGGAGCCTCATTTTTTGCTTCTTCAGTCGTCTTTTTATTAGAAGTTGTGTCTTCTTTTGCAGGGGCTTTACATCCTGTTAATGCAGGTACTAGCATAAGAGCTAATAAAACTGATAGTAGAATTCTCATTATAAATTCCTCCTTATGTAAATTCGTTCTATACAAGTTTTTCCCAAAAACATGTAATTATGTATGTGTTGAAAATAAATTATTATCCTGCAGTCACAAGGGCTCATCCGCAATTTAAATCAAAAATGATTTGTATGTATATGGTAAATTGAAGTTGTGAGGAGGTACTGAAATGCTTTCTAAAACGTATCAAACGATCGGTGAATTATTTCAAGCAACATATGCAGCAAATGGCTATTATACAATAATATTCGGAGGAGTTAGTTTAGAGAGAAATATTATTTCATTATTAGTTATTGTATTGGTTACACAATTAGTAGCAGTGACGACTTT
This sequence comes from Bacillus sp. D48C, assembly GCF_053345735.1. Taxonomy (NCBI): domain Bacteria; kingdom Bacillati; phylum Bacillota; class Bacilli; order Caryophanales; family Bacillaceae; genus Bacillus; species Bacillus sp. D48C. The sequence continues at coordinate 54,668 of NZ_JBKFAQ010000017.1, read as the reverse complement.
AGCTATAAAAGGAATGGTAAAGGGAAGAGGAAGCTCTGTAGTTAAAGTTGTATAAAAGTAAAAGGTATCCTTCGTAGGATACCTTTTACTTTTGTTATTTTGCAACTTCTGTCCACTTATAGTTAAATTCACCGCCGAAGTCAGTCGTTACAAGTCCTTTAATGAAAGAGCGTTGTAAGTAAGAACGACCTTGTTGGTATAAAGGAGCGACAGCGCCGTCTTGTAATAGAATTTTTTCAGCTTGCTTCATTGCTTCAAAGCGTGCTTTTTCATCGCCAGCTAAATCTGTTTTCACTTTATGAATGAGCTCATCGTACTCTTTGTTAGAGTACTTATCGAAGTTATAAGCACTATCTGTTGTAAATAAATCTAAGAATGTAATTGGATCAGCGAAGTCAGGGCCCCAGCCGTCAATACCAATTTCATAGTCACCACTTAATAGTAGTTTCAACTGTTGTTTACGTGGTTGCGGTTTTAAATTCACTGTTAATCCATCTAAGTTCTTTTCTAACTCACCTTTTAAATATTCACCAGTCTTTTTAGCTAAAGCATTGTCACTTGTTAATAGTTCGATTGTTACTTTGTCAGTACCAAGTTCTTGTTTTGCTTTTTTCCAGTTTTCTTTCGCTGTTTTCACATCATCCTTGACTAGATTTCCATTTTCTTTACGGAAGTCATTGCCTTCTGGACTTTTTGCAAATTTCGCAGGAACCATTCCTTCAGCTGGAACAGCACCGTTATTTAAAATTGTTTCTACGTATGCTTTTTTATTCATTGCGCCGTTAATAGCAAGGCGTGCATGTTGATTTTTTAATGTTTCATTTTTCTGATTTAGTCGTAAGAATTGAATGCCGACTTCAGCGCGTTCCTTGAAGTTTGGATCGCTCTTATATTTATCAACAAACTCTGCAGTTAAAGCAACGCGATCAATTTGTCCTGAATCATATAAATTCACTTCTGTAGACTTATCTTTAACGACATTGAAGTTGATTTCTTCTAATTTTACCGTTTTAGCATCCCAATAGTTAGGGTTTTTCTTCAATTGGAAACTTTGTTCGTGTTTCCAGTTATCTAATGTGAAAGCACCGTTGTAAATTAAATGATTTGTTTCTAAACCGTATTTATCGCCCTGAGACTTTAAGTACTCTTCATTAATTGGCAAGAATGTTGAGAATGTCGTTAAGCTTAAGAAGTAAGGAACAGGATGGTCTAGTTGTACTTCTACCGTTTTGTCATCAACAGCTTTGACCCCTAGTTGATCAATTGGTAATTGTTTTTGGTTTATTTGTTTCGCATTCTGTACATCGAAGAATAAGAATGCGTATTCAGCTGCTGTATCAGGATTTACGGCACGTTGCCAAGCAAAGACGAAGTCCTTTGCTGTAACAGGAGTACCGTTTGACCATTTTGAATCACGCAGATGGAATGTATATTTTGTTTTATCGGGACTAATGTCAACCGACTCAGCAACACCAGGAATCGGTTTATTATCTTCTCCCATTGCATATAAACCTTCAAAAACATTGCGCATTACATTCATGGATTCCCCATCCGTTGCTTTTGCAACATCCATTGTTGGAATTTCTGAAGCGAATGATAAGTTAATTGCTTGTTTATCAGGTACTTTATCGTTTGCTTTCGCTCCGCCTGCATTATCTTTATTTCCCCCGCAAGCAGTTAGTAATAGACTTGCCCCTAAAACAGATGCAACAACAGGTACAACTTTTTTCTTCATTGTTCGTTCCTCCCTAAATGTGTTGTTCGTAACGTCATAATGTCCATGTCTTGAAGTAGCTATAGAAGGAGATAAAACCTATTATAAATATTTGTTTATAGGTAATCAGGTGTTCTATATGTATATACATGTTGAGCTATAATCTATCGTTATATGTTTCAACGTAGTAGACATTATATTTTGATGGTGAAATATTTTGTTTCTTTGATTATTTAGAATATTAACACTGGAAAGAACTATATGTCAATAATAAAAATAGAATGTTAATTTCTTAGAATAATATATTAAAAAAGTAGATTCTCTTGTATGAGAGAACCTGCTTTTAATATATTTTGCTAAAAAAACAATTGGTGTGGGCTAATAATAAGTGGGGATGAAGAACCCTCACTTATTACGGTTTTACTTTATTTTTCAATTTTTGCCCACTTGAAATTTAATTGACCCGCAAAGTCTACTTGCACAATTCCTTTCACATAAGAACGTTCTAAATAAGATTCGCCTTTTTGGTAAAGAGGAGCGATAACAGAGTCTTTAAATAATATTTTCTCGGATGCTAGTAATGCTTCCCAGCGAGCTTTTTCATCACCAGCTAAAGTCGTTTTCACTTTTGCTATTGTTTCATCGAATTCCTTATTAGAGTAATGATCTAAGTTATAAGGGTTATTCGTTGTAAATAGCTCAAGGAATGTAATTGGATCCGCAAAGTCAGGGCTCCAGCCGTCAATTCCGATTTCGTAGTCACCTTTTAATAAAAGCGAAACTTGTTGCTTACGCGGTTGCGGTTTTATATTTACTGTTAATCCATCTAAATTCTTTTCTAGTTGCCCTTTTAAGAATTCACCAGTTTTCTTATCAAGGTCAGCATCACTCGTTAATAATTCTAATGTTATCTTTTCAGAACCAAGCTCTTGTTTAGCTTTTTTCCATAACTTTTGTGCAGATTTTGTATCAACTTTTGTTAAATCGCCGTTTGCAGTACGGAAGTCTTTTCCTTCAGGTCCTTTTGCAAAGTTTTTTGGAACGAGACCAAATGTTGGTGTAGATCCATCATTTAATAACGTATTTACAAAGGATTTTCTATCAATTGTTTGATCAATTGCTTGGCGTGCAGAAACATTTTGAAGCACTTTGTTTTGTTGATTCATACGTAAAAATTGTACGCCTACGTTTGGACGTTCTTTAAAGTTAGCATCCTTTTTATATTTATCGACAAAGTCAGATGTTAGTTTTATACGATCTAATTGTTTTGACTCGAATAAATTTACTTCTGTTGATTTTTCTTTTACGACGTTAAAATTGATTTCTTCTAGTTTGACAGTATCTTTATCCCAATAGGTAGGGTTTTTCTTGAATTTAAAGCTTTGTTCGTGCTTCCAATCGCTTAGTGTAAAAGCTCCATTGTACAAGATTGTATGATCTTCTAAAGCGTACTTATCACCTTGTGCTTTAAAGAATTCCTCGTTAATTGGTAGAAATGTTGGGAACGCTGTTAAGCTAATAAAATACGGAACAGGACGCTCCAATTCTACCTCAAACGTATGGTCATCAACTGCTTTTACACCAAGTTGGTCGGCTGGAAGTTCTTTGTTGTTAATTTTTGTTGCATTTTTAATATCAAAGAATAGAAATGCATATTCAGAGGCTGTTGCTGGATCTACGGCTCTCTGCCAAGCGAACACAAAATCTTTCGCTGTAACAGGAGTGCCGTTTGACCATTTTGAATCTCGCAGGTGGAATGTGTATTTTGTTTTATCGCCACTTACTTCATGAGATTCTGCAACGCCAGGGAAAGGTTTGTTACCTTCACCAAGATTATACAAACCTTCAAATACGTTTCTCATTACTTGACCAGAATCAGTATCTGTAGCACGGGCTGTATCCATTGTTCGTATTTCAGTAGGTGAAGATAAATTTAAAACCTGTTTGCTAGGTGCCTCGTCTTTTGCATTTGCTTCGCTTGCTTCGTTTTTATAACTACCGCAACCAGTTAATAAAATACTTACTCCTACAACTGATGCAATACCGGGTACAAACTTCTTTTTCATTTGATTTTCCTCCTAAATAATTAAGTTTGGATGATGATGAGGGAAATGAAAAATAAAAAATCCCTCTTTTCATATTGAGAAAGAGGGATTTTTACGTACAAGTTATACACCCGTATATAAACGAAGTCCCTCATTCTATCTTTCAAGCATAAAGCTTGCAGGAAGTGGCACAGTATTCAAAATGAACCTGCTGCCGAGGTTTCAAAGGGCCAGTCCCTCCACCTCTCTTGATACAATGAGTAAACGAATAAATTTTATTAATTTTTGCGTTTCTTTGATAATTCAAAATCTTACACCTTGAACAATGAAGTGTCAACCAAATGGAATATAGTTTAAATTTTCAGTTATCTCAAATGAAAAAACCACTGCATATGGCAGTGGTTTTTCGCTTAGAAGTTAAAGTTATCTGGATCTGGACCAACGCGACGATCTTCATTTAAAGCTTGAATTGCTTTCATATCATCAGCACTTAATTCAAAGTCGAAGATGTTTGCATTTTCAATAATGCGATGTTCTTTAATTGATTTAGGGATTGTTACAACTTCGTTTTGTAAATCCCAGCGTAAAATAATTTGCGCAGTTGATTTATTATATTTTGTCGCAATTTCTTGTAACGTTGGATTATCTAGTAGTTGTCCTTGCATTAATGGTGACCAAGCTTCAAGCTGGATATTATGTTCTTTACAGAAAGCGTGTAACTCTTCTTGTGCTAAACGTGGGTGGTATTCCACTTGGTTGACCATTGGCTTAATTTCAGCAATTTCAAATACGTCTTGTAAGTGGTGAATGTGGAAATTACTCACACCGATAGCGCGAACACGGCCATCTTTATAAAGCTTTTCTAATGCTTTCCATGATTCGGTATATTTCCCTTTTACAGGCCAATGTACTAAATATAAATCTAAATATTCTAGACCTAATTTCTCTAATGTAGTTTCAAATGCTTGAAGTGTTGTTTCATATCCTTGATCGCTATTCCATACTTTTGAGGTAATAAATAATTCTTCACGTGAAACACCGGATTCACGAATCGCTTGTCCAACGCCTTCTTCATTTTGATAGATTGCTGCAGTATCGATGCTGCGGTAGCCATTTTTAATTGCTGCTTTTACAGAATCAATTACTTCTGAACCATCTTCTACTTTAAAAACACCTAAACCAAACCAAGGCATTTTTACACCGTTATGTAATGTTGTATAGTCCTTTAAACTTGTTAAAGTCATATTATTTCCCCCTAGCTTTTTTGTTTGTTGCTTCTACTGCTTTTTGAATTGCCTCTGAAAAATTATATTCATATAAAGTTTTGAGACCCTCAGCTGTGGAACCACCTGGCGTTGTTACTTGTTCGCGGAGGTTAGCTGGATCTTGCGTTTGTTCGAGCATAGAAGCAGAGCCAGAAATCATTTGAATGACAAGATGTTTTGCGGTTTCTTCATCGACTCCATAACTTTTTGTTGCTTCAATCAAGCTTTCAGCAAAGTAATAAAGGAAGGCTGGTGCACTTCCAGTAACTGCAGTAAGCTGATGAACTTCTTCCTCAGTACAAAGTTGCGAAGTACCAATACCTCTTAAAAGCAGTTGCAGGGTTTCTTGATGCATCTCTTTTATTGATTGTCCCATTGTATATAAGGAGATAGACTTTCCAATTTCAGCAGCTGTATTAGGCATAATCCAAGCAACAGGCGTGCCTTTTGGGAGTCTAGCTTCTAAATAAGATGGTCCAATGCCAGCTGCTACTGTTACGACAAGTTGATTTGATATTAACGGAGATAGCTCAGCTAATAACTCTTCATGAGCAGAAGGTGGCATTGCTAAAACAACCGTATCGACAGATGTAACATGCTGCTTCCAATCTGTTGCAGTAGACACATTATATCGATGTTGTAACTGTTTTAGTTTTTCTGCGTTGCTTCGGTTAGAGACGATAATTTCTTCGATGTACTCTTTGCTTGTTTTAAGTAATCCGGAAAATATAGCTTCGGCCATACGACCGGCACCAATAAATAAAATTCGATGTTTAGTTAGCATATCCTTTATTCCTTTCTAGTAGAGATATGTTATAAAAACGATATCATCTTTAAGAGAATTTTGTAAAAAGAAAAGACTTACCGTAGATGGAATGGATAATGAGAAGGCGGAAATTCATGGTAAAGGAAAGGGCTATTACTTATACTGGTTTCTACGTCATACTAATATTAGCTGTTATTAATCTCTTTATATGTGTAGCTGGTTTGCTAGAGTGGAAGAGCAATTATAAGGGGCAAGAACATACAAATAATTATATCTAGAAAATAATTAGAATTGAAAAACCCCTGAAGCATATATGCTTCAGGGGTTTACTGATAGAATATAAGATTATGCTTTTGTCATACCAAGTAATACAGCACCGCCGATAATTAAAACACTGCCTAGTGCAATAAAGATCAATTGACGTTTTGTTTTCTTTTCACCTAAGAAGACAATTGCACCGAATGTTGAGATAACGATTCCAGTTTGAGATAATGGGAAGCTTGTTGCTACTCCGACACGTGGTAATGAAAGAAGTAAGAATAAGTTTCCCGTTCCCCATAGTAAACCGGATAAAGCATTACGAATTGCATATTTGTTAAATGGTTTATGTTTAGACGTCAGTACAACCGCACCAACAAACATACCAACTGCTTGTGGTAAAATAGCAGACCAACCATCGATATTATACCAACGAATAATAATTACATATACAAGATAGCCGAAAGTAGAAACAATTAAAGTAAGAAGTCCTTTTTTCAATTGTCCTGGTGGCTGAGCATTTTCTTTATCATCTAGTGATGTGAATACAACACCAACTACGATTAATAGGATTGCAATCGTTCCCAGAACAATTGTTGTCGTAGTAGTCCATTCACGGAAAGCGATAACCCCAAAGATAGAAGTTGCAACAAGTTGCATACCAGTAGAAATTGTTACGGTAGTTGAAACACCTAGTTTTTCAACTGTTTTTAATTGGTTTACTTGTCCTAAAGCCCAGAATAAACCTGAAATAAAACCAACAATTAAGACTGTCATTGTTAAAGCTGGTTGAGTAAATACATACATAATTGTTGCGAAGAATAGAGCACCGATTGTCATACCTACCGTTTGGCTATATGCACCACCGCCCATTTTTACGCTTACTAATAAGATGTTTCCCCATGCAATTGCAGGAAGAAGCGCTAATAAAATGTCCATTACAAGACTCCCTTCGGTTTCCTATACCAATATAATTACATATCGTTCTAACGATCGGTAATGCCCCACTAATAGAGTAGAAGATTACCGATCGCTAAAACAGGATGAAGAATTCACGATATAAATGCGTTTTCATTTCTTCATTTTTTGAAACACCTCCATATAATAACAGGAAATTGCCTATTTTAGAAAGTGAATTCAAATAAAATGTATATTTCAATAAGAGGTAAAATTCAGTTATTTCCCAACGACTTATTTATTTCCTAAGAAATAAATAAGCAGCTTCCAAAAAAGCTGCTTTAAAGGTTAGTAATTCTTTTGTTAATAAGCTGAATACATAGCAGAAATAGGAGTGACATACTAATAGTGATAACCACAAGTGTCCAGGCGAGTTGCATATTACTTGCGTCAATGGCCATGTAAATTGCAGTTGGGATTGTCTGTGTTTTACCAGGAATGTTCCCGGCAAACATGAGTGTAGCACCAAACTCACCGAGCGCGCGGACAAAGCTCAAAATCATCCCGCTTAGTAATGCAGGAAATGCGAGCGGAAGTGTAACGTGCAGAAAAACTTGATATTCACTTGCGCCAAGGTCACGAGCACTTTCTTCAATTTGTACATTTGCGATAGAAAATCCCGTTTTCGCTGATTGGTACATAAGCGGAAATGCAACAACTGTAGAAGCGATGATCGCAGCGGTAGATGTGAACATAATAGACTGCTGAAATAATGATTCAACCCACCTTCCGATCGGGCTGTTGTTTCCAAAGATGATAATGAGAAAGAAGCCGATAACAGTTGGTGGAAGTACCATTGGTAATAAAAATATGGTTTCTAATAGTACTTTATATCGCCATGAGGAGCGAGCTAGTGCTCGCCCGACAATCGTCCCTAAAATTGTAACGAGAATAGTGGCACACGCAGCTACTCTTAAAGATAGAAAGACAGGCGATATAATAGCATCAATGCTCATAGTAATTACGACAGGACTGTAAATCCATATTTCTTAAAGATAGATTGTGCATCTTTTGACTGCAAATACTCATAAAATGAAGTCGCCTCTTTCTTATGTTTAGATTCCTTTATAACACCTAAAGGATAGTGGATTGGCTCATGAGAAGTAGCTGCTGCTGTTTCACCAATCTTTACTTTATCTGAAATGAGAGCATCTGTTTTGTATACGATACCAGCATCGATATTCCCTGTTTCTACATATGTTAACACTTGGCGAACATCTTTTGTAAATACGACTTTATTTTGAACATCATTCCAAAGGTTTTCGTGTGTTAGAGAAGCCTTTGCATATTTTCCAGCAGGTACAGATTCAGGTGTACCAAGTGCAATTTTTTTGATTTTCTCATCTTTTAAATCTTGAAATTTTGTAAGAGAACTATCTTTAGGGATGACTAGAACTAGTTCATTTCCAAGAAGATTTTTCCCTTCTTTTTCATTAATGAATCCTTTCTTTACAAGGGTTTGGAATTTATCTTCTGCTGCAGAGAAGAATAAATCAGCAGGTGCACCTTGTTCAATTTGTTGTTGAAGTGCTCCAGAAGCACCGAAGTTAAAAGAAAGTTTGATATTTGGCTCTTTTTCTTTATATTGTTTTTCAATTTCTTTTAATGCATCTTGTAAGCTTGCAGCAGCTGAGATAGTCAGTTCAACTGTTTTATCTTCTTTAGCAGCTGACTTTGTATTCTTTTCCCCACTTGTACAAGCAGCACTAAATATAAGAAGGAAAGAAAGTATAAGTGCCCCAATAGAACGTAATGTAAATTTATTCATAAAAAAATCCCCTTTCGTTTTGATATAACTAATTATAACTAATTATAACTAAATATAACTAGTTATAATTGAATATAATTTGAACACATATCTATTTTTAAAAAATAGGAGAAATATTCTTTTCTTTGTTACAATGAAAGGAGAAAGTGAGGAATCGTCTATGGATCATCATTCCTACACAACGGAAGAAGTAGCAAAGCGATTAAAGGTATCAAAATTAACTGTATACGACTTAATTAAAAAAGGAGAACTTCCTTCTTATAGAGTTGGTAGACAGATGCGCATTGATGCAGTGGATTTAGATCAATATATAAAACAAATGAAAACAGGAAAGGTACAAGTTACTCCTGTGAAAAACGATGGTAGTAGTATCTTGAACACGTGTATTATTAGTGGTCAAGAACTAACGTTAGATATGTTAGCTAAACGTATAGAAAATCGTTTGCCAAGTTCTAATGTTTTAAGAGCGTATCAAGGTAGCTTAACAAGTTTAGTGAAAATGTATCAAGGAGAAGGAAGTATCGTTAGTTTGCATTTGTTTGATGGTGAAACGGGTACATATAATGTTCCTTACGTAAAACGCATTTTAGTAGGTCAACCATGTATTATGATTAATTTATTGTCCAGAAATGTAGGGTTTTATGTCCAAAAAGGAAATCCGAAGAAAATAAAGACATGGGCTGACATATCCGGATCCACTATAAAGTTTGTAAATCGAGAAAAGGGTTCTGGTATTAGAGTGTTAGTGGATGAACAATTACGAATCCAAAAATTAAATAAAGCCGATATTAGTGGATATGAATGGGAAGAATCGAATCATCTTGGTGTTGCCACGCAAGTTGCAAATGGAAAAGCTGATGTAGGAGTAGGTTCAGAAAAGTTTTCGCAAATTGTAAATGTGGACTTTATTCCAATCATGAAAGAACAGTATGATTTAGTAATTTTGAAGAATAAAGAAAATGAAGAGCTGATTGAAGTCGTGAAAGACATTCTGCAATCGGAAGAATTTCATAATGAATTAAATGCGATTGGCGGATATGATATTACGAAAATAGGTCAAATTATATATGAAACAAACTAAAAAGCTGCTTGTCTATAAGACGAGCAGCTTTTTCTATATAAAGGGGGTTGGGGATACAAAGTGTTAAACAAGACCTTGAGCAAGTGTGTAAATGAAAGCTGTAAGAAGAGTAGCTCCACTTGCAAGTCCGATAAAATGAAACTTTAATCAGTGAGGGCGGGGTATCCCTCGCTGATTATTAGTTGAACCAATCGGGCTTTTACGGGCAGTTGAACCTAAACCTAACTTCTTTGATTTCGCTGAATTTTGAAGTGGGAGTCTTACTGCCCGTTAATGCGGGGTAAAGTCTGATTTTTTGAAAGTAATGTTGTTCATTATAATCTCTCCTTATTTGTTTAATGTAGTTGCAACAGCTTTTGCATCGATAAGTGCGGATAGCACCATGCCCATTGTATGTAAAAATTTATTTGATTTCATATTGTTCATCATGCGTATCCGCTCCTTTTCGAATTGTTGTTGCCCTGCTTATGTCTTAATTATAGGAAATATGTCCACTTGCAACTATCGAATTAGCTTACGAAAGACTTACACTTTTGTAAGAAAAAAAGACATTCATGTAAGAATGTCTTTCACAGCATATTAATATGATGATGTTCTTCAATTGTTTTTAAAAAACTACGCATTGAATTCGTCATATAGCTATCTTTGCGGCGTATGAAAACCGTTGAAATACTGCCGTATTTTTCAGGGATTGCATGACAATGTACCTTACCTGCTTTAGAAAGATGATGGACAGCAGACTGTGGTACGAGTGTAATTCCGAGGCCAAGTGCAACGCTGTTTAATATTGTCTCTAATATATTGAATTCCATAATTCTTTTTGGTAGCAAACCTTCGTCTTTCAGCCATCGTTCTAATTTGGAACGGTATCCACATCCTTGGTTAAAAACGAGTAGAGGCGTTGTTGTAAATTCTTCTATATGAAAAGCTTTATTTTGTGTTACAAGCATTAATTTCTCTGTACTAACATCGTATTGTTCGATGAGTGGATGTTTAATAGGACCTGATATAAAGGCGCCATCTAATTGATGATCAAGTACTTCTCTAATTAATTCTTCTGTTAGACCCGCTTGTAATGATAAATCGACATTCGGATAGCTTTTATAGTAAGAAGATAAAATGGTAGGTAATGTACTTACTGTTTCTACTGTACCGATTTTTAATATACCGGAGGGTGTTTCACTATCTAAAAATACTTGTTTTAGTTCGTCGACATCTTGCAAAATTTTATTAACATAAACGAGCATTTTTCTTCCTTCAGCTGTTAAAGTCATCCCTCGTTTATGGCGGTAAAAGAGCGGGGTTTTTAATTCGTTTTCTAGTTGTTTAATACGTGCAGTTACATTTGATTGTACATAATTTAATTCCTTTGCTGCGTTACTTACACTACCCTGGTCGGCAACGCTTTTAAAGATTTGTAAGTCTCTTAATTCCATTTTGTAATCCCCCTTGATGTTAACTATCATTATAAATGATAGTTAACATCATTTTGAATCATTTTACGTGATATATTTTTTCTTTTACAATTCTCTTTGTGCAAATAGAAAGAAACGGGGGATTGCGGTGAGAAGAGGTCAAATGATAATAGGGGCTTTAGCGTGTTTAATTGCGAGTATGTCATGGGGAGCGATGTTTCCGGTTGCTGATCATGCGCTAGAATACATAGATCCATTTTATTTTTCGCTTATTCGTTATGGAGCAGTGGCGATAATGCTGATTGTATTGTTGTTAATGAAAGAAGGAAAACAGGCATTTCGTTTAGAGGGAAGAGGAAAGTTACTCGTCTTTTTTGGAACGATGGCATTTACAGTATATAATGTCCTCATATTTTTAGGGCAAATGTTAATGGGTAAGTCGGGTGTAATGGTAGCTTCCATTATGGAATCACTTATGCCGATGATTTCTATTTGTATTTTATGGGGATATAAGCATATAAAACCGAAGAAGTATATGATAACGAGTATGGTTATTGCTTTTGTAGGAGCTGTGTTTGTTATTACAAAAGGTGACATAAGTTTCTTTGTAACATTGAAAGATAATATGTTCCCATTAGCATTTATATTTATTGGTGTTGTAGGCTGGGTTATTTATACGATGGGTGGTCAAACGTGTAGTGATTGGTCAACATTACGTTATTCTACGTTGACGTGTGTATTCGGTACGACTGTTACAGGAATTATAACGGTAATTATTACGTCGCTTGGATATGTTTCAGTTCCTAGTATGGGAACGATTTCTATTGTGAAGTATGATTTGTTATTTATGATGACATTGCCAGGTATTGTAGCGCTACTTGCTTGGAACTACGGTGTGAAAATTTTATCATCCATTAATGGGATTTTATTTATTAATTTTGTACCAATTACGACTTTAGTTATTATGATGATGCAAGGGTATCAGATCACAATGTTTGATATTATAGGGACTGTACTTGTTATTGCAGCACTTATTCGCAATAACGTTTGCCAGAGAAAAGAAGAAAATATAAATAAGAGAGTTTTACAAGAAGAACAATTACGTCAAGCTGTTTAATAGGCAAATGGAGGATTTCACATGTTAGAAAGTTTATTGTTTTTCTTCGCCATCGGAGTTGCCTGTGAGCTTGCAGCAATTAATCGAAATGGTCGTAAAAAGATAAAACAACAAGCTGAGCTGATACAGCTTTTAAAAGAGTTGAAAGAAAGAAAAAATTAAAAAGACGACCGGGCATAGACGGTCGTCTTTTTCTATATAAAGGGGAAAGGGGACACAAAATTATACAAGCGTAGCAGCGTAAATGAAAGCAGTAAGAAGAAGAGAGCCGCTAGCTAATCCTAAAAAATCTAATTTGTTAAAAGTACTGTTATTCATAATACATTCTCCTTACTTGTTTAATGTAGAAGAAACAGCTTTTGCATCGAAAAGAGCTGATAATACCATGCCCATTGTATTTAAGAAATTGTTCGTTTTCATTTTGTTCATCATATTAATCCACTTCTTTTCGAATAATTGTTGCCCTGTTTCTGACTTAATTGTATGAAATATAGTAAGAAGTAACTATCGAATTAGCTTACAAGAAAATTACACTTTTGTAAGAATTGAAATTTAACAATTCATACTTAATTTTATTACCAACTCCTAAAACTTAGTGTTATAATTGTTATAAGAATATGATTATACTTCGGATGTTTAGAAAGGAACGAAACAAATGTATAAACCAATTACATTTTTGTTGAAATATATATTTAAAACAGCTGGAAAAGTAGAAGTACAAGGGAGAGAAAAGCTACCAGAAGGTGGACCGTATGTTGTTGCATGTACACATACAAGTTTTATGGATGTATTAATGTTAGCTACAGGGATGTATCCAACTCAAATTCATTACATGGCCAAAAAAGAATTATTTGAAGGGAAATTCAAAAAATGGTTCTTTAAAAATGTAAATGCATTCCCTGTAGATCGTGCGAACCCAGGACCAAGTACACTTAAAATTCCATCACGTTTATTAAAAGAAGGAAAGGTAGTAGGGATTTTTCCGAGTGGAACGAGATCAGCGGAAGATGTTTCATTAAAAGCGGGTGCTGTGACAATTGCGATGCGTTCTAATGTTCCGTTAGTACCAGCAGCTTATGTTGGTCCATCAAGTGTAAAAGAATTAATAAAGGGGAAAAAGGCACAATTGATTTTTGGAGATCCAATTCAAATTGAGGCTGGAGAACAAATAGATCGAAAAACCGCTATGAAAATGATCACAGATCAATTAAATGAGAAGTTTGAGGAGTTAAAAGAAGCTTTGCAATCAAATCAAAAATAAGAAAAGACGACCGGGCATAGACGGTCGTCTTTTCTATTACTATTTATAATAAAGGGGAAAGGGGACACAAAGTTATACAAGCGTAGCGGCGTAAATAAAAGCAGTAAGAAGAAGCGAGCCACTAGCTAGTCCTAAAAAATCTAATTTGTTAAAAGTGATGTTATTCATAATACATTCTCCTTACTTGTTTAATGTAGAAGCAACAGCTTTTGCGTCGATAAGAGCGGAAAATACCATGCCCATTGTATTTAAGAAATTGTTTGTTTTCATTTTGTTCATCACATTAATCCGCTCCTTTTCGAATAGTTGTTACCCTGTTTCTGACTCAATTGTATGAAATGTTGCGGAAAGTCACTATCGAATTAGCTTACAGAAAAATTACACTTTTGTAAGAGAAACGAATGAAGGTGTAATGATAAGAAGATTTGACATATGTTCATGAGATTCATTAAGTTAAAGGTAGAGGTGAGTGTATGGCTAATATTAAAGATATTGCAAAGATGGCGGGAGTTTCAGTTACGACTGTTTCGAGAGTGTTGAATGATCACCCATATGTAAGTGAAGAAAAAAGAAAAGCGGTTATAGAGATAGTTGAGAAATTGAATTACTCGCAAAACGCAAATGCTGTTCATTTATCAAAAGGAAAAACGAATATTGTTGGTGTGATTTTACCGTATATTAATCATCCGTGTTTTGATGCGATGGTGAGCGGAATGATGGAGACTGCGTTAGCGCATAATTACAGGGTGCTACTTTGCCAAACGAATTATAATAAAAAAGAAGAAATGAAAAGTTTACATATGTTAAAAACAAAACAATTGGATGGTCTTATTATTTGTTCACGTGCAAATGATTGGGAAACGATAGAACCGTATGCTTCTTACGGCGCAATAATTGCTTGTGAAGACAATGATATTTCAAACATCTCAAGTGTATATACGAATCATTCAGCGGCCTTTCAATTAGGAATGGATTATTTGATTGAGAAAGGTTATAAAAAAATTGGTTATTGTACGGGAAGAAAATTAGGGCCGAGTAGTCAAAAGCGTTTTGATGTTTATAAACAGCAATTGCAATCTATAGACGAAGATGTTAATGAAGAATGGATTTTTACAGAATGTTTTACACTAGAAGATGGTGTGAAAGTAGCTCATAAGTTAAAAGAGATGCAGGATCTTCCTGAAGCATTAATAGTAGCAGGTGATGAGGTTGCGATTGGTGTTATGACAGAGGTTGAAAAATTAGGCATTCAAGTTCCTGAGGATTTAGCAATTATTGGCTTTGATAATCAACCTATCTCACAAGTGTTACAACTGACAACTATTGATCAAAATTTAAAGGAGATAGGGAAAACTGCTTTTGAAATGTTGCATAGAAAAGTGAATGACGAGAGTTCTGAACAAGAAAAGCTGGAAATTCCATACGAACTTGTGGAACGCTCTACAGTTTAATCTTAATCCGTTATGTGTATAATCGCATAACGGATTATTTTTTTTGAAATATCTTTGACAGGAAACGCGTTTCATACTTTATAAAGGAGTTAAACCGGTTTGTAATAATCCATGGATTCTTTTCAAGTGTTAATGCAATGAATAGAATTTGGAGGAATATGCATGAATGAACTTTTATCGAGTATGAAAAAGTATGTAGATGATGATGAAAAGATTCTGGCTTTTGTGGTAGGGATATTTGAGAAGGATAATTTTATATTATCGTATCAACATGGGGTTTTTGTTGCCACTACTAGGCGTCTCCTTTTTTACGGGAAATTTCCGTACTATTCTTCAACATTTAAAGAGTATTCATATTTGCATATAGATAGCATAGATTTTCATCCGTATTTTGAATTTACTTGTAATCATGAAACCATTCGCGCTAAGTATATTCAGAAAGGGAATGTGGAGCAATTTGTCCGTGCAGTTAGAGCAAATATGAATAATTAATCAACCCTCTGTTTAAACATAATATTTCAATTTTTAAGAGAGAAAATGCGGAATAAAAACCACTTCTAAACCTCTAGGAGATAGTGATACAATGTCAAATGGGGGGAGGGTATGAACTATGGTTAATCAACGTATAAAGGAAATAACACTAATTACAATTGGTTCATTATTATTCGCAATTGGTATTAATTACTTTGCAATTCCAAACCGTTTATCGGAAGGTGGAATTATTGGTTTAACGGTTGTTACGTACTACTTATTTGATTGGTCACCAGGAATTGTGAACTTTGCTATAAATGCAATTTTACTAGCTGTTGGTTATAAATTTTTTGATAAGAAAACAATGATTTATACAATTTTAGGGATTGTAGAAACATCTTTGTTTTTATACGTTACAGAACATATTGAATATCATGTAAATAGTGATACATTATTAGCAGCTTTATTTGCTGGCTTATTTGTTGGTATTGGATTAGGCTGTATGTTCAAAGCCGGAGGTACATCGGGAGGATCAGCAATCTTAGCTCAGTTAGCAAATCAATATTTAGGTTGGAGCGTAGGTAAAGGCGTACTAATTATTGATATTGTTGTAATTGCTGGTTCTGTATTTATAATAGGGCAAGAAAAGGCAATGTATACACTTGTAGCTGTGTTCATCGGAGCGAAGGTGATTGATTTCATTGTAGAAGGAATGGATACAAAAACGGCTGTTACGATTATTTCGAATCAACCAGATTTAATTCGTGAGGCTATTACGAAAAATATGACACGCGGTGTTACTGTATTAGAAGGGCGCGGCGGATATACTGGTAAAAATAAAGAAGTTTTATATGTTGTTATTAATAAACAAGAGCTTGTTAAGTTAAAACAAGTTATTAGCTGGGTAGATGAAGATGCTTTCGTTGTTATACATGATGTACGTGATGTACTTGGCGGTGGCTTTAAAGCAAGCTAAAAGGTGAACGAGTAAATTCGTTCACCTTTTTTAATTCTTACAAAAATGTAAGTGTAATGTAATGAGATTAAATAGTAGATTTTATTCCCCCTTTTTAAAATGGATGTATATATATCCTGCAGAGGAGGAATGTTTATTATGAAGAAAAAAATGATCACTACTATAATAGCGATGATAGTAATAGTAGTAATGTTACTGCCTACGAAACTTGGGCCGGTTATCGATAAATATAATCCATTTTATAAGACGAAAGAATACTATACGGTTGTGAATACAATTGGTCAGCATATTGGTGATGAGTGGTATGAATATGAATTTATTGCATTCGATGAACGTGGTAGAGAGCAGAAAATAAAGAAAACGGTTAAGCATATGTTAAAGAGAGATGAAGCATTAAAGGTTTTTGCAAAAGGACGTTACGGTGAATCGATTGAAGAGATTGAGGTTGCAAATATTCCTATAAATGCGAAGAGCAAACTTTTAACGATGAGATAGTAAAATATACCCCCAGCTATTTTTTGTCGAAAATAAAAATACTGGGTAAGGGTATTTTTGGGATTAACAAAAAAGCCTTAGTACATATAGACTAAGGCTTTTTTATTATATAAAGGGGAAGGGGGTACATTGTAGTAGCATAGGTGAAAGGGATAAGAAGAGTAGCTACTAGCAATGTAATTTGGTTATGTGAGTGTTCTTCTTATTTGGCTTACTTTCTAACGTTATTGTACGAAATATAAGTAAGGGGAACTATCGAATTACATTACACATAACTTACAAACATGTAAGCCTTCTGTAATGTAATTCGATAGTTAAAAGATAGTAATTTTCATATAGTATAACTAGAAAGCCTCAATGTATTACTTTCTGTTTGTAATGAAGAATGAAAAACCAACTAATTTTTAATAATCCTCATCTGAATAAAGATGGGGATCTTTTTTAAAACCTTACAACATTGTAAGGTTTACGTAAGTTAATTCGATAGTAAATTTGTCATATTTTTTGCATAATAGATACAGATAGAAAAATAATTAGGGATCTAGTAAGAAGGGAGAAAAATGGGATGCGTAAAGAAGAAGTAGTGAAGTTACCAATTAAAGATTTCTGTAGCTACTTTACTGTTGCCGTAGTGTGTATTGGATTATTTGATATCATAACAAACTTAATTGTTAAATAATATAGATGCTAAAACAAGAAAGGAAGTCCTTTCTTGTTTTTTTTATGGGGGCATAAAGATGAAATGGATTGATAGTCATATACATGTTGATCAATATAAGGATGAAGAGAAGAGCAGATTACTAAAAGAGGTGGGAAATAGTAATGAAATAAAGGGGCTTATTGCAGTATCTATAAATTATCACTCTTGTAAGGAAACGTTATCTTTAGCGAAGAAGTATCCTTTTATATATCCAGCGATAGGGTTTCATCCAGAGCAACAGATTCATAAAGAGGAGTGTGAACAGATTTATCAACTTATTGAACAGAACGCAGAGGGAATTGTTGCGATTGGTGAAGTAGGTTTGCCCTATTATTTGAGAAAAGAAGATGAAAGGATTGCTGCAGATCCATACATAGCTGTATTGAAAAAATTTATAGAACTAGCTAGTAAGTATAATTTGCCGATTGTATTACACGTAGTTTATGAAGATGCTGACATTGTATGTGATTTGCTAGAGAAATATAAAGTTTCACGTGCACACTTCCATTGGTTTAAAGGAAGCGATGAAACAATGAAACGGATGATGAGAAATGGTTATTATATTTCGATTACACCGGATGTTTTACATAAGGAGAAGATTAGAAAAATCGTTTCGTATTATCCGCTTGAATATATGATGGTAGAAACAGATGGACCGTGGGAATTTCAAGAGGGTGTTATAACGCATCCAAGAATGATTCGAGAGGTATTAAAGGAAATTAGTTCTATAAAAAACATATCCATCGATAAGGTCGCAGAAACAATATATGAAAATACAAGTCGATTTTATTTGAAAGGATAGGAGAATTATAGTTTTAATCATGTAACGGAAAAAGTAAAAGTTGAATTTATTTAATAAAATGCCACGGTTTGATATAGGACAAAAAACCACCAAGCGTTCCGCTCGGTGGTTTTGTATTAGGATTCTAATTTTTTCGCGCGTTTTAATAATAAAAGAAAGACAATAATAACGAATCCTAGTATAAGGAAGAAGCCATATTGCTTTATATAATCAATTATGTCATTTGCACTTGTTGGTTTTTTAACGTGAATGCCTTCTTTATTCGTAGTAATATGAATATCTTTCATTTTTACTTCATTCTTTTCCTTTTGTAAATCAATCCATTCTATATTTGGAATACTTTCTAGATCCTTTAACACTTCTTTTAATGGTTTCACACCTAAGTAAGGATGATAGAATGCTCCAATAATCCCATCGGATAATTTAGCAACAGATAAAGCATTTTCTTTCATTTTAGCAATAGCTTGTGGCTTATCTTCTTCAATAAAACCGACTGTTTCAGGCATTAATTTCATTCCATGTAGAAATGATGGTGTACTTCTATATGCTGGAGAGTGCATGGATTTCCAAGTTGTATCACTTAACTGTAGTTGTCCTACATAAGTTGAAAAGTATCTTGATAATATTTCATACCCTTTTTGAGACATTGTGTAATGAGGTGCTTCAAAGGCGACAGGATATAGTTTAGCATCTACAAGTTCTTGAATCCCCTTTTCGATATGATCTGTCGTATATTTTTCCTCAAACTCTTCCCCTTTTTTTACATATTGGTTATATGACTCTATATTTGGAAATTCATCTTTTGTCTTCGGTTTTTCATGTTTCGGTTGGCGAATTGGTTGATCCGTCTTTACGTCCCAAAATTCAAAACCTTCCCCAGTTTCACTATCATAAAATTGATGAGTGTAACCATGCATAATAATCGCTGCGCCATCATCTTGCATAGAGCGTAAAAGATCGACTAGTTCGGATTTATCTTTTAAATGTAGTGTTTTACCTGTATCTGGATCTGTATATACAGGAATAACAGTGATCATGTAAGGAATCTTCTTCTCTTTTAGTAATTCAGCAATTTCTTTCAATTGATTTATATCTGCTGCTGGGTGAACATCCTCAAGACGTAAATAAGCTAATTTTTTATTTGTTTCGGGTTTTTGCTGAAAATAAGAAAATAGGCTTTCGCCAATATAATAAGATATCCAATCAAAGAGGTTAGAAGTTGCTACATAATAAGAATTATTTTGCTGTACAATTAATGGATAAGTATTATTTCCTCTTAAAGCATGGGCGAGAATTGTTCCATTTGTGTCAAGTTGTTTAATTGTTCTTTCTTCTTCTAATATATTCTTTAGTTTACGTGTTGGATATTCAATTGTATCAGAGTTTATATCTTCATTTTTAAGTGTGATAAATGAAAAACGATTAGATAACTGTTCTATATTTTGACCTAAAACTAGTAATGGTCCTGGGAATCCTTCTAGAAATTTCTTTGCTTCAGTAGAAAGTTCTTCTTGTTTTTCACTCATGTAAATAACATGTGTATACGAAGATTTATCAGTTATTTCAGCTAACTGTTTTATGTTTTTAATTGTTATATTATTAGTGAAATGTCCTACTTGTGTATTAAGTATTTGGATATCACTTGTAATTTGATCATCGTTTGAACTGTATAAAATAAGGGTTTTTGGTTGTTCGGTTTTTTGTGCGGAAATAGGGACAGGAATTAATAGTAGTAAACTAAATAAGAGTAACAGCCATTTTTTCATATTATTATTCTCCTAGTTTATATTTAGAATTCAATTTACAATTATATACAATAAATGCGTTATAGTCTATGAAAGTTACATTTTTGCACGTATTTACCAGCTGTTTTTTCACAAAATCGGTCTAAAGCATGATGATAATACGTATAGTTATTTGCTATGATAAAAGAGTAGTAGAATGTAGGTAATTGTAAAGGGAAGGCTGAAAGGGGACAAATTTCAGCGGAGAAAGAGGTAGAGGTAGTGAAGAAATTCTTTGTAGGATTTTTAGTTGTTCTTGGAGTATATTTATATTTCCAAGGAAAGTCTGAAGGAATGGATAAGCTAGTGAATGGAACAAGCTATGTTGATTCAGAAGAAGCAAAACAGATGAAACAAATCATTATAGAGGAAGCGAAGAAAGTAAATCTTCCGGAATGGATACCTCTTGCAATTGCTGAGCATGAAAGTCGATTAAATCCAAGAAGTGTTGGAGATAATGGAACTTCATTCGGATTGTTTCAACTACACCGCGGCGGCGGGCTTGCACCAGAACATTTAACTGATGATGAGCTGAAAGATCCACGTACAAATGCGCAAATTGCAATGCCGCATTTAATGAAAGGATATAAGCGTGGGGTGCAAAAAGGTTTGACTGATTTTGCATTACTGAAATATATAGCGAATACATCTGGATGGCCAGGGAATTTAGGGCCAGAGTGGACGGATAATAACATGAAGTATAACATCGGATTAGAAGATGTGTACTATCGAAATAAAGGTGTAATTAAAGAGTAGGTTTTGATACCTACTCTATTTTTTTTTGATAATCGTTTCATTTTGTGAAATACTCCGCTAGTTGTATTTTTACGTATTCTAGTTTTGTGGAAACTTGAGGTATTTTATATCCTACATACAGCGGTGAAACGACAAACCTAGGAACAACTTTACAAATGATTTTTCCATTTAAGTAATAGAAGAATAAGTTATAACTACTGCATCCTTTATGGAAATCTGTCAGTATGTAACGTACAGTTTGCTGAATGTAATTTGCCATGTCATCTATATATGAAATATTATCAATGATTATATTGAATTCAGTGAAGCCAATAATGGGACGCTCTGAAATATTAAGCTCAATGCGTTCATTTTTTTGAACAATTACCCCTTGGAAATTTTCTTCTTCAATATTTTCAAGATAATCTACATATTTCATTCCGATAATTTGCATGTGTGCATGATGCAAACTTCCACCTGAAAATGGACCGTGATTTTTGTATAAAATTACAGATGCGAACTCTTCTTTCTTCTGTAAGTGTAACCAATGTTGAATAGAAAATTGCATTAATTTCCGCATATGTTCTTCTGTATATGTTGCGATATGATCTTCGCAATTATCGGTTTCAATTAACACTGTTTGAAATGTATCTTGTAATGTAGGAAATTTATTTTTTAACCAAATAATAGAACCATCAGTTGCTAAAATATCCGTTAAATGTTCTGTATCGCAAAATGGACATGCAGCGCTTCTATTACGAATACTTTCTGGTTTTTGTTTACCGATATCGTTTAAAAAATATAGTTGTTGTGTATCCATTTATATATATGCCCCTTTAAAATATGTGTAAAAATCCCGCTTAATACATTCGGGAAAAGGAGAAGGAAATCCTCTAAAGGAATATGGGGAAAAATAAAAGACAAGATATCCTCATTACGATAGGGTACCTTGTCTTTTATTTTTTCTCTAATAGTGTGTATGGATAATATAGAACATTTTCAGTATTTTTCTTTTTTCTATTTTTTATTGTGTATAAGGTAATTGCTGTGCTTGCAATTATAATAATGGCTTTCTTCATATTCATATACCCCTTTTTATTGTTGGTTTAATTCTTGGCTAACTGCTTTTGCATCGACCAAAGCGTGTAAAATCATTTTTACCATGTTCATCATATTTCTTCACTCCTTTTTATAGTTCATTTAGTTCTTTTACAACTGCTTGTCCGTTCACTAATACCTCAAAGATTGCTTTTACGATTTCTTTTATCATGTTTGTTTCCTCCTTTTGTTTGTCTCTCTTGTTTACATCTTTATTGTATAGGGAGGCATCTTTTCGTACTATCGCTTTCCATTACGTGAACATAACAGTTTTGTAAGATTTGATGTCACTCATTGAAATGTTTAGTCTATCTTCATTATTTTCAGAAAAATGACTATTCAAACATGAAATAGGGAAGTATAATAAAGAAGTAAGTATTAAATTCCGTACGAAAGGGGTGAATGAGATGAAACGTTCTTTAGCTGCACGTGCCAAATTTTTAGATTTTATCTATTTTTGTCGTGCGATTTTTCATGATGTAGTTGTTAACGGGATACGTATGCCCTTTTTTAACAATTGCATAGTGACTATTGAACGATAGGAATCTCTTCACCCATTTTTAATAAACGTGTGAAAAGGGAGCTATTTGGCTTCCTTTTTCTATGCCGAAAACCATGGGGAATGTTTCTTTCTCATGGTTTTTTATATTGAAAGGAGTACGGAAAATGACTATTTGTAGTGTAAATAATGTAACGAAATCTTTTGGTGGAAACATCATATTTGAAAATATATCGCTTGAAATAAAGAATGGTGAACGTGTTGGGTTAGTTGGTCGTAACGGTAGTGGGAAGACAACAATCTTTGGGCTTCTAACGGGAATGGAGAGTTTGGATGCAGGAGCTATCCATATGAAGAAAGGTACACGTATTGGTCATGTCGCACAAATTCCGAAGTTTGATGAGGCCATGACTGTATATGATGTATTGAGTTCCGCTTTTAAAGTAGAAAAGGAATTAGAAAAAGAAATGCATGCTCTAGAAAAAAATATGGCAGAAGAGCAGGAACAATCTTCTTTGCAAAAGCTAATGGAGAGATACGGAGTAATTCAAGAAAAGTTTGCGTTCCTTGGTGGTTATGAAATAGAAGCAAATATAATGAAGGTAGCAAATGGCTTACAAGTGACAGACTTATTTTCAAGAGTATTTACGGAATTAAGTGGAGGAGAACAGACGAAAGTAAGCCTTGCATATATGCTATTGCAGAAACCAGATTTACTTCTATTAGATGAGCCAACAAATCATTTAGATTTATTTGCAGTTGAATGGTTAGAGCAATTTTTAAAAGAATACACTGGAACAGTTATGGTTATTTCACATGATCGTTATTTCCTTGATGAAGTTGTAACGAAAATTTTTGATTTGGAAGATGGAGAGATTCACGTGTACCATACGAATTATTCTCAGTTCGTTGAGGAGAAGGAAGAAAGATTACTTCAAGAGTTTCAAGCTTATCAAGAGCAGCAAAAGAAAATAAAGAAAATGAAAGAAGCAATTAAGCGTCTACGTGAATGGGCAAATCAAGCGAACCCTCCGAATGAAGGATTGCATAAAAGAGCGAGAAATATGGAACGTGCGTTAGAACGTATAGAGAAATTAAAGAGGCCAATCTTAGAACGAAAACAGATGGGTCTTCAGTTTGAAGGGCAAGAGAGAAGCGGTAAAGATGTTGTTGTAATGAAAGAAGTGAGCAAAGGTTTTGCTGGCCGACCTTTATTTGAACAAGCGAATTTACATGTTCGTTTTCAAGAGCGTGCTGCTATCGTTGGTCGCAACGGCACAGGGAAGACCACTTTACTAAAATTACTATTAAAAGAAATGGAACCAGAAGCTGGCGCAATTAGGGTTGGTAGTAGTGTGAAAATCGGTTATTTATCACAGCATACGTATGAAAATATGAAGAGTAATGTATTGGAAGCATTCAGGGAGAATGTGGCTGTAACAGAGGGAGAAGCAAGACATATATTAGCTAAGTTTTTATTTTATGGTCCAGCAGTATTTAAGAAAGTAACGCAACTTAGTGGTGGAGAAAAAATGAGGTTAAGACTTGCGCAACTTATGTATCAAGACATCAATTTTCTAATTTTAGATGAGCCGACAAACCATCTTGATATTGAATCAAGAGAAGTTTTAGAGGAAGCCCTTGAGCAATATAACGGGACGATTTTAGCTGTTTCACACGATCGATATTTTTTAAATAAGTTATTTGAAAAGACGTACTGGATTGATGAATGTAAATTATTTGAGTTTGCAGGAAACTATGCATGGGCTCGTCAAAAGTGGGAAGAAAAGCTTGAGAAGCAAGTAATAAAGCAGAAACGCCAAGGAAAAAAAGTGTTGAAACGGTTCCTGTAAAAGAGAAAGAAGCTAGGAATCTTGAAGAGATTGAAAACGAGTTAATGCATGTAGAAGAAGATGTATATGCAATAGAATGTGAAATGGAACATGTAGCTGATGTTGAAAGACTTGAAAAATTATATGAGGAAAAAACGAAGAAAGAGTTGTTACGAGCAGAGTTATATAATGAATTAGAGAATATTGTGGAGTAATGAGTAGAAAGCCACTTCCTTTCAGTTTTGCTGGAGGAAGTGGCTTTTTTCATAATGATATTTGGCTTTAAAGGTTAAATAAAGCGATGTGTTTCACGTGAAACAGTAACTTAGATAAATTCGTGTTCCTCAATTTGCATAGCTTGTGAAACATATGAAATGATAAGGTGAAAAATAAATGTCATTAGTGGTTTTTCGATAGGAGTAATTACAAAAACAAAGGCTAATTATTTCCCGAGAGATAAAGTGAGACTTTAATCAGTCCTCACGAATCGGGCTTTTACGGGCAGCACGCCCCCCACCTAACTTCTTTGCTTTCGCTGAATTTTGAGGTGAGGGTCTTACTGACCGGAAAATAGTGGGATAAATATGTGTAAAAGAGACTAGTGAATGAAAACGAAAAGAGAGCAAAGTTACAGCTTTACGCGCTGAACTCTGCTCTCTTTTTGCGTGGTATCTTCTCTCGTTGAAATTATAATAGCGATCCCGAGCATGATAAAAAAAGCTAAAAAGAGGACGAACTTTGGGAAGAACGGGAATAGTAATAGCGCCCCGACTATCATAATTGTTAATAATACGTAGTGCAGGACGTATTGGAATAGGTTGTCCATATTTTCGCCCCCTTTTTGGTAATTGGTTATTAGTATTCTATGTTTCATGCTGAAGAAATAGAAGTAGATTTTTAAGTTTTTAATACGAATTATAGCTGAGTTTTCTTAAAGTATAAGGATAGAGTGATAATTTTTGAAAAATTCTCAAAATATTTATTTAGAAAGAATTGACAAAATATACTGAACGATATAAGCTAATAACCATAAAGTCTACCGGAAAGGTCGGAATAAGATTGTTACCCCTCAAAAACATCTATTTTTTTTCTGATTAAAACCGACTTTTCCGATTGGCTATAAATGTGCTGTGGGAGGCATACATAAGCTAATAAGTTCAAAGGGTATAACTATTAAACAGTTAGGGTGGGGACAATGAAGAAAAAGACAAAAAAATGGGCTGGTGTATTTTCAGTATTACTTAGTAGTTCGCTTGTGTTATCTGCTTGTGGGGGACAGGAGGATACGGCTTCTACAGAACCGGTTAAACAGCAGGATTTAAAAAATGTGAAAATTGAAAAGATCGCTGCGACAGATAAAACGAAAGTGCCAGACAAAGCGAAGAATAGAAAAGATACGTTAGTAGTTGGTATTAGTAAGCCAGGCGGCGTATTTTTACCATACTTCCAACAAAATGGTTGGGATGGAAACGTAACTTCAGTTATTTTTGCATCTCTCGTATCAACCGATAAACAAGGGAAACCAATTCCAGAATTAGCTGAGAAGTGGGACGTTTCTTCTGATCAGTTAACATATACATTCCATTTACGTAAAGATTTGAAATTTAGTGATGGATCGCCATTAACGGCGGATGATGTAGCTTTCACATTGACGCTTTTACATGATAAGGCATATGAGGGTGAAGTAGATATCTCTCAATATGCGGTTAAAGGTGGTAAAGAATATAAAGAAGGAAAAGCAACTTCAATTGAAGGTATTCAAGTTGTTGATCCACAAACAATTAAAATTACAACTGAAAAAGTGAATTCACAAGCTATATTTGTTTTAGGAGGTACAGTACTATCAAAAGCTTATTATGGAAAAGATTATAAGCAAAATACAAGCTTAGATTACTTAAAAGATTTATATGGAAAGCCATTAGCTGCGGGTCCATATAAATTTGAAAAGTATATTCCAGGTCAAGAAGTTCGTTTTGTAGCAAACGAAAATTATTATGCGGGTAAACCAAAAATTCAAAACTTCATTTATAAAATTACTTCTGGTGATACGAAGCTTCAGTTGTTCCAAACAGGAGAAGTTGACCATACTGGCTTAGGTACTGGTGATGAGGTTCTTGAACAGGCTAAGGCTTTAGAATTCGCAAATATCCAAATCGAAACAGCACCGTCATATAGTTATATTTATATGAATAATAATAAGCCTTACTTAAAGGATAAAAAGGTTCGCCAAGCACTTATTTACGGATTAGACCGCAAAAAATATGTTGATACAGCGTTAAAAGGGTACGGTACAGTAGCCAATGTACCAATTCATCCAACTTCTTGGGCTTATACGGAAGAAGGAGTTAATAAATACGAATACGATAAAGAAAAAGCGAAAAAATTATTAGATGAAGCAGGGTGGAAAGTTGGTTCGGATGGAATTCGTGAAAAAGATGGTCAAAAATTAAAACTTTCTTATTTCGGTCCAAGTTCGGCTAAAGATAGTGATTTATTAATTCCGATTGCGAAAGAGAATTATAAAGAAATAGGTGTAGAGTTTAATCCTGAATTTATGGACTTTAATACGATGCTTTCTAAGGTAAACAAAGGGGATTATGATTTAGCTTCTGTTTCGACACCGATTACAAGTGACCCGAGTGAAACAGCTGGTGAATATTTGTCTACTGCAAATGAAACTAGTCTTGGTTATAAGAATGCAAAAGTAGATGAGCTAATTCAAAAAGGTATTGAAACTGTAGATATCGAAAAGCGTAAACCTATTTATAAAGAATTGTATAAAGAATTAAGTGATGATCCACCAGTAATTCTATTAAACTACCGTAGAACAATTACTGGTTATAACGGGAATATAAAAGGAATTGATCCTGAAAAGTACAACAGTATTAGTGCAAACTTACCAGTATTATCATTTGAAAAATAACGATAAGAATGTATAAGTAGAAGACATTTTTTCATTCGGTTAGTAATGTGCCGCTTTGAAAAAATGTTCTTCTATTTTAAGCATAAGATTGGAGAGAAAAAGGGTGAAAACATATATTGTTCGTAGGTTGTTACAAATGATTCCTACACTGCTTGGTACATCAATTATTATCTTCGTCCTGTTCGCACTTCTTCCTGGGGATTATATTGATTCAAATCCGAAAATTACACCGGAAAGAGCAGCTGAACTGAGGGAATTATATGGGTTGAACAAACCGATTGTTGAGCGTTATTTTCATTGGTTAGGTAATGCATTGCAAGGGGACTTTGGCTTCTCGCTTCAATATCAAGAGCCTGTAACGTCATTATTAAATAAATTTATTTGGAATTCTTTTAGTGTAGCAATTATTGCATTGTTTTTTATTTGGCTAATTGCACTTATTATCGGTGTATTCTCGGCGACGAAGCAACATTCTTTGTTCGATAAACTTGTAACAATCGGTGTTTTTGCAGCAATGTCATTCCCTTCATTCTTTATCGGTTTGTTTTTAATTAAGGTGTTTGCGGTCGACTTTAAGTTATTACCGATAGGTGGAATGATTGATGTTGGCAGTAATTCAACAGGATTTGCTTACGTGATAGAAGTTGCAAAACATATGATTTTACCAGTATTTATTTTGACACTTCTTGGGGTCGGCTCGCTAACTCGTTATTTTAGAACAAGTATGTTAGAGGTTGTAAGACAAGATTACATACGAACAGCAAGAGCGAAAGGTTTGAAGGAGAAGACGGTTATTTATAAGCATGCATTAAAAAATGCAATTTTACCGGCAATTACGTTATTAGCATTTGAATTACCTGGCTTGTTTTCTGGGGCAATTATTATTGAACAAATTTTTAACTGGCCAGGGATTGGTAATATTCAATTAGAAGCATTAAATTTCCGTGACTATACAGTATTGATGGCATTTACGATGTTTCTTTCTTGTTTAACAATCGTTTCAAACTTTTTAGCAGATATCGTATATGCAGTTGTTGATCCACGAATTCGGTTGAAGTAAGGTGGGGAAAGAAATGGAGACTGTTACAGTAATTACAGAAAAAAAAGAAAAAAAGAGAAGAAACGCATCATCACCATGGCGACAAGCTTTTAAAAAGATAAAGAAAAATAAGATGGCACTTGTAGGGTTTTATGCATTAATTTTTATGTTTTTATTTTGTTTTATCGGTCCGTTCTTTTCTCCATATGCATCAGGAAAAATACAAGTTGCGCTCATTAACAAACCACCTAGTTTTTCTCATTGGCTTGGTACAGATCAATTAGGAAGAGACATTTTAACAAGGCTTATGCAAGCGGGACGTATTTCATTAACCATTGGTTTAGCTTCAATGGTTTTATCAGTTATACTTGGAGCTTTATTAGGAGCGATTGCAGGTTTTTATCGTGGTATTGTGGACAATATTATTATGCGGCTTGCAGATATTTTAATGTCGATGCCAGGATTACCGTTACTTATTATAATGGGTGCGATTTTATCAGAGTGGAAAGTACCGTCTGATTATCGGTTGTATGTCATTATGATTATTTTAAGTTTAGTAGGTTGGCCAGGGCTTGCACGCCTTGTAAGAGGGCAAATTTTATCACTTAGGGAGCAAGCATTTATGCAAGCTGCTGATGTGTTAGGAATAAAAGATTACCGGAAAATTATATATCACTTAATACCTAATGTTTTACCCATTTTAATTGTCGTATCTACATTAGGTGTTGCAGGTTCTATTTTGGGAGAATCCGCGCTAAGCTACTTAGGTCTCGGCGTCGTCCCACCTACACCATCATGGGGGAATATGATTAGCGCAGCTAACTCATTAATTGATTTTCAAAAGCGTCCGTGGTTATGGATTCCTCCTGGTTTCGCAATCTTTATAACAGTTGTATCCATTAATTTACTTGGTGATGCACTTCGTGATGCGTTAGATCCAAAGATGAGACGGTAGGTGAGAAGGTATGAGTAAAGCGGTAGTAGAGCTGAAAGA
The DNA here is from genome assembly GCF_053345735.1 of Bacillus sp. D48C. NCBI lineage: Bacteria > Bacillati > Bacillota > Bacilli > Caryophanales > Bacillaceae > Bacillus > Bacillus sp. D48C. The sequence continues at coordinate 25,222 of NZ_JBKFAQ010000017.1, read as the reverse complement.
CTTACAAACACACTTTCAAACGGAGGAAGGAACAGTAAAGGCTGTAAATCATGTTAGTTTTGCTGTTCGAGAAGGTGAAACTGTTTGTGTTGTAGGTGAATCAGGTTGCGGGAAAAGTGTAACAGCTTTATCTATTATGGGGCTTATTGCTGAATCAGGTAGTGTAGTAGGCGGAGATATTCTATATGAGGGAAAAAGTCTTTTAGGAATGAAAGAGAAAGAGCTTCGTAGTTTACGAGGTAATGATATTGCGATGATTTTCCAAGAACCGATGACATCGCTGAATCCGGTCTTCACTGTAGGGGAACAAATTGTAGAGACGTTAAGGGAGCATGAACTGCTTAGTAAAAATGAAGCATATAAGAAGGCTATTGAATTAATTCGTAAAGTTGGCATAGCTCGTGCGGATGAAATCGTCCATTCTTATCCACATGAACTGAGTGGTGGTATGTTACAACGTATTATGATTGCTGTTGCGCTTAGTTGTAATCCTAAGTTATTAATTGCTGATGAACCGACAACGGCTCTTGATGTTACGATCCAAGCTCAAATATTAGACTTATTAAGACAAGTAAAAGAAGAGTTTAAAACATCCATTTTACTAATTACACATGATTTAGGCGTCGTAGCAGAAATGGCTGATTACGTTGTTGTTATGTATGGCGGGAAAGTTATTGAAGAAGCCCCAGTACTAGAGATATTCCAAAATCCGAAACACCCGTATACGAAAGGCTTGTTGAAATCAAAACCAGTGATGGGAAAACGAATAGATAAACTATATTCTATTCCAGGGCAAGTTCCTAATTTAGTTGGTTTGGATGAGTTTTGCTACTTTAGCGGGCGTTGTGAGCATTGTATGGAAATATGTGAAAAAGAAGTCCCAAATCTAAATGTAAATGATGAAAATCATAAAGTAGCTTGCTGGTTATATGAGGAGCGTGCGGAGCAATGAGTGAACCATTATTAGAGGTAAAAAACCTAAAGACATATTTTCCAATTAAAGGTGGCATATTTAGTAGAACGATCGGACATGTAAAAGCAGTTGATGGAGTAAGTTTTACTATTAATAAAGGCGAAGTGTTTGGTCTCGTTGGCGAATCAGGGAGCGGAAAAACAACGATAGGAAAAACAATTTTACGTCTCGTTCAAAAAACAGAGGGGGAAGTGAAGTTTAAAGGGAAAGATGTTCATTCTTTATCCAAGGATGAATTGAGAAAACATCGCCCTAATATGCAGCTCGTTTTCCAAGATCCATTTAGCTCATTAAATCCGAGAATGAGAATTGGAGAAGCACTTGGAGAGCCGATGTTGGCCCACGGATTAGCGACGAAAGAAAATGTTCGTGAAAAGGTAATTGAAGTATTGGAGTTATGTGGCTTAGCTCCTTATCATATTGACAGGTATCCCCATGAGTTTTCTGGTGGACAACGTCAACGTATCGTAATAGCAAGAGCTATGGTATTAAATCCAGAATTCATTGTAGCTGATGAACCTGTGGCGGCACTAGATGTATCTATCCAAGCACAAATTATTAATTTATTTAGTGAGTTACAGGAGAAAAAGGGATTATCTTATTTATTCATTTCACATGATTTGAGTGTAGTAGAACATTTATGTACGAAAATCGGAATTATGTATTTAGGTACGATTGTGGAGACGGCGCCGCGTGATGAGTTATTTACCAATCCGCTACATCCGTATACAAAAGCATTGTTATCAGCCGTTCCAATACCAGATCCAACAGTGAAGCGAGAGCGAATTATACTAGAAGGGGATATTCCAAGTCCAGCAAATCCACCTTCAGGTTGTCGTTTTCATACACGTTGCCCGTTTGCAACAGATGTTTGTAAAAAAACAATACCAGAATTTCGTAATGTTGGTGATGATCATTTTGTTTCTTGTCATCATGTATAAAAAAAGGACTCTTTCAAATGGAAAGAGTCCTTTTTTTATTTACTAGATGAAGTTTGTTTCAATACAAATTGCTCGATTGCGTGAGCAACACCATGTTCATTGTTTGTTAATGTTACAACATCACATAGTTTTTTTACATCTTCTTCAGCGTTGCCCATTGCAACAGATAAGCCTGCTACTTCTAACATTGGTACATCATTAAAATTATCACCAATAGCAACTGTATCTTCAATAGGAATATTAAAATGAGCTGCCATCTGCTGTAGCCCGTTTCCTTTATGTCCATTCTTATCCATAATTTCTAAGTTAGTAGGAGCTGATGCTGTAACCATAATATCAGCGTCTTCTTGTAACACGCTTAATAGCTGTGCGCGATGCGCTGCATTAAATGTTGAAATGAAGAATTTAGATATTTCTAGTTCTTGGTTATTTACAACATCTTCTATTTTTTTGAAATCAGTAATTAAGTTCGATTTCTTTTGCTTTTCTGTAATTCGTTCAAGTTCCTCTAATGTAACATCGAGCGCCTGCTTATTTTCTTCGAACGCTTGCATCACTTGATCTTGCCATGTATATGGAGAATAAACTCCTTTATTTGTATATAACTTATATGGGAAACTTTCAGATTCTAGTAATTTTGCAAGTTTGTACACTTTGTCGTTTTGTATACAACGCGAGTTAATTACTTTTCCATCCACATAAACAATGGCCCCATTGCTTGCTCCGACTGGAAGAGATAATTTATATTCTTCCAATAGCTTTAAAGCATCCTCTTTCGCACGACCAGAACAAATCATTACAATATGACCAGCTTCTTGTGCAGTTTGGATTGCTTGTAGGTTTTCTTTGGAGATTTCAAGATTAGATGATAGTAGTGTACCATCCATATCTAATGCGATTAATTTCAAAATGACCACCTCTTTGTTTTTATTATACATAGTTATATAGAGGAAACATATAAACTTATCTTGGAAAGACGGTATTTTATCTCATATTAAAAGTAAGTAAAGATTAGATAGGTTTAGTGTCACTAAATAAACTGTTTGTAACAAAAATAGAGAGGAGTATGACTATATTTCACTTTATGACTGTAATATTACATGAATGTTACAAACGTGAGCTTAGTGAAAAGTGCATTAAATAAAGGTTTTTGGGGATTATTATAAAAAAACGTAAAAAAAGTGTAATAAATTTCACGTTATTATATTGCAACGTAACAATAGTTATGTTACATTAATGTTACAAACGTTACGTTATCAAATTTAATGTAACGTTAACATAAAAACTATGAAATAAACATTTCTTAGAAATTACATATAGATAACTTATGAAAAGGGAGGATAAATGATATGAAAGAGCAAGTATTACAAGTAACAAAAGGTGACTTCGTAGGATCAGCAAGTGGAGCGGTAGTATTAACAGCATTAATCGTATTTCTATCAAGCGTATTAGTATAATAGAAACTTTGTAACAAAAGAAAGAGAAGGGGGAATGAAAGATATGAAAGAGCAAGTATTACAAGTAACAAAAGGTGACTTTGTAGGATCGGCAAGTGGAGCAGTAGTATTAACAGCATTAATCGTATTTCTATCAAGCGTATTAGTATAATAGAAACTTTGTAACAAAAGAAAAAGAAGGGAGAATGAAAGATATGAAAGAGCAAGTATTACAAGTAACAAAAGGTGACTTCGTAGGATCGGCAAGTGGAGCGGTAGTATTAACAGCATTAATCGTATTTCTATCAAGCGTATTAGTATAATAGAAACTTTGTAACAAAAGAAAAAGAAGGGAGAATGAAAGATATGAAAGAGCAAGTATTACAAGTAACAAAAGGTGACTTCGTAGGATCAGCAAGTGGAGCGGTAGTATTAACAGCATTAATCGTATTTCTATCAAGTGTATTAGTATAATAGAAACTTTGTAACAAAAGAAAAAGAAGGGAGAATGAGGGATATGAACAGTGAACAAGTGTTTCAAGTAACAAAAACAGATTTATTAGGATCCTTAGGTGGAGCGGTAATATTAACATCATTTATTCTATTCCTTGCAAGTGTATTAGTATGATATATATAAATACAATCATTCAAAAAAAATAAAGACTCTAACGTATTAGTAAGTAGTTAATATGTTGGAGTCTTTTTTATTTTCTTCTTATATACCTTCAAGTATTAAAGTTACCTCATTATTTAGTATCCATGGCTAATTAGACGCTGCGGTTGCAACTTGATTCAACGAATAATCAAAAATCCACTGATTAAAGTTTCACTTTATTTCAAAGAGAAAAAAGTCGAATTTTATATGTAAGAAAAAAAGAGGAATTTGACAGAAAAGGTAGAAAATTTTAAAGGTCAGAATTTGTTAGCTTGCTAACTAATTTCTATTAATTAATGTTGGAAGCGTTTTCGGTTGGTTTTAAGTATGGACCATTTAATCTATTTACAGGGGGATGAAGATATTATGAAACAAAAATCTATGGATACGCTAGCTGCACAAATGGAGGACTTTTTTCCAGTACGTGATGTAGATCATTTGGAATTTTACGTAGGGAATGCAAAGCAATCGAGTTATTATCTTGCGAGAGCATTCGGATTCAAAATTGTGGCTTACTCTGGATTAGAAACTGGAAACCGTGAAAAGGTATCTTATGTTCTTGTGCAAAAAAATATGCGTTTCGTTGTGTCTGGAGCTTTAAGTAGTGAAAATCGTATTGCAGAGTTTGTAAAGACTCATGGTGATGGCGTGAAGGATGTGGCACTACTTGTTGATGATGTTGATAAAGCATACTCAGAAGCAGTGAAACGTGGTGCCGTCGCAATTGCTCCACCAGAGGAATTAACAGATGAGGACGGTACATTGAAAAAAGCAGTTATTGGTACGTATGGTGATACAATTCATACGCTTGTAGAGCGTAAAAATTATAAAGGGGCATTTATGCCAGGATTCCAAAAGGTAGAGTTTAATATTCCATTTGAAGAGTCTGGTTTAATTGCTGTCGATCATGTAGTTGGTAATGTTGAAAAAATGGAAGAGTGGGTTAGTTATTACGAGAATGTCATGGGCTTTAAACAAATGATTCATTTTGATGATGACGATATTAGTACAGAGTATTCGGCGTTAATGTCGAAAGTTATGACGAATGGAAGCCGTATTAAGTTTCCGATTAACGAACCAGCAGACGGAAAGAGAAAGTCACAAATTCAAGAGTATCTAGAATTCTATAATGGAGCTGGTGTACAGCATCTTGCTTTATTAACAAGTGATATTGTTAAAACAGTTGAAGCGCTTCGTGCAAATGGGGTGGAGTTTTTAGATACACCTGATACTTATTATGATGAGTTAACTGCACGAGTTGGAAAAATCGATGAAGAAATTGATAAGCTAAAAGAATTAAAGATCTTAGTAGATCGTGATGATGAAGGTTACTTACTACAAATCTTTACGAAACCAATTGTAGATCGCCCGACTTTATTTATTGAAATCATTCAACGTAAAGGTTCTCGTGGATTTGGTGAAGGAAACTTTAAAGCGTTATTCGAATCAATTGAAAGAGAACAAGAGCGTCGCGGAAACTTATAAGATTTATATCCACCAGCAAAAGTCCCTTTGCTGGTGGAAATTTCATTTTTATAAGGAGGAATCAGGATGAAATTTGTTACATTTCGTCTTCCTTCAAAAGAAATACGGGCTGGATGGCTTGAAGGTGACAAAGTAATAGATATGAATCTTGCTAGTGAAGGGAGAATCCCTTCTTCTATGATGGCTTTTTTAGAGAAAGCTGATGAGTATGTAGAAGTAGTGAGGAATGTTAAGAATCCAAATAAGGGTATATATGCTTTAGAAGAAGTACAATTGACAGCTGCTCTTCCTAATCCGAGTAGTATTCGAGATTTTTACGCATTTGAACAACATGTAAAAACAGCTCGCGGACGAAGAGGACTAGATGTTGTGCCTGAATGGTACGATATTCCGGTTTTTTATTTTACTAATCATCGTGCTGTAATTGGTTCCGGTGATTTTGTAATTGGTCCGAAAAAGTCTAAAAAGCTTGATTACGAGTTGGAGATCGCTTGCGTAATAGGAAAAGAAGGGCGAAATATTTCTCGTGAGCAAGCAGAGGAATATATTTTTGGTTATTGTATTATGAACGACTGGAGTGCGAGAGACTTACAAGCAACAGAAATGAAAGTAGGTCTCGGTCCAGCGAAAGGAAAGGACTTTGCAACTTCGTTAGGAGCACATCTTGTTACGAAAGAGGAATTAGATGTTTATCGTAATGGAGATCGATATGATTTAGAAATGACTGCTCATGTAAATGGAAAACTATTATCAAAGGGAAACTTCCAAGATATTTACTATACATTTGCTGAAATGATTGAACGTGCTTCAGAGGACGTTACATTATATCCAGGAGATGTGATTGGTTCTGGGACAGTAGGAACAGGCTGTATTTTAGAACTTGGTACAGAAGAGTGGCTACAAGATGGAGATGTTGTAGAGCTGTCGATTACTGGTTTAGGTACACTACGTAATACGATCAAAAAAGAAAAGGAAGCGAGTGATGGGCATGTTTTATCGTCACATGGGAGAACTACCTCATAAACGACATGTACAATTTCGTAAAAAAGATGGATCGCTTTATCGTGAACAGGTAATGGGAACAAAAGGTTTTTCTGGTACGCAGTCTATTTTGTATCATCACTATATGCCAACAGAAGTAGGTCATTCTGCATTATCGCATTCTTGTCAGTTGCAGTATGAAGAGGATGTTGCTCTTTCTCATCGCCACTTCCGAACGAAAGAAAATAAAAAAAGTGGTGATGCAATAAGTGGACGAAATTTCATACTTGGAAATGAAGATTTGTTAATTGGAGTAGTGAGCCCAACAGAAAAAATGGATTATTTCTATCGTAATGGTGATGGCGACGAAATGTTATTTGTTCATTATGGAACAGGGAAAATTGAAACGATGTTTGGAACGATTCACTATAGAAAAGGCGACTATGTAACGATCCCAATTGGAACGATTTATCGTGTTATTCCAGATGAAGGAGAGACTAAGTTTCTTGTTGTAGAGGCGAATAGCCAAATTACAACGCCGCGTCGTTATCGAAATGAATACGGACAATTGTTAGAGCATAGTCCGTTTTGTGAAAGAGATCTTCGTGGTCCAGAAAAATTAGAGACCTATGATGAAAAAGGCGATTTTGTCGTAATGACAAAATCAAGAGGTTATATGCACAAACATGTTTTAGGACACCACCCGTTAGATGTTGTTGGATGGGATGGCTATTTGTATCCGTGGGTATTTAATGTAGAGGATTTTGAACCAATTACAGGGCGCATTCATCAGCCGCCGCCAGTACATCAAACATTTGAAGGGCATAATTTTGTTATTTGCTCTTTCGTACCACGTTTATACGATTATCATCCAGAGTCAATTCCGGCACCATATTATCATAGTAATGTTAATAGTGATGAAGTTCTTTACTATGTAGAAGGAAACTTTATGAGTCGCAAAGGTGTGGAAGAAGGTTCTATTACACTTCATCCGAGCGGGATTCCCCATGGGCCGCATCCGGGGAAAACAGAGGCAAGTATAGGGAAGAAAGAGACACTTGAATTAGCTGTTATGATAGACACATTCCGTCCGCTTCGTATTGTAAAACAAGCACATGAAACAGAAGATGAAAAGTATATGTATAGCTGGATTGAACAAGGTTCATATACTGTGAAATAAGTAAAAAAAGCATGCTCTCAATAAGGGAGCATGCCTTTTTTTGTGGAATCGACATGTATAATAATACCAAAAAGAGTTGTCGAAAGATATATAGAAAGAATGATAAGGATAGTGCATATTCAGAAGAATTTCTACTTGTTTCGACAAAAGTATTGACTAGGAAAAGCGTAATGAGTAAAATAAAAAAGCGAATTAAAAATTTTCAGAAAATTTAAAACTTGGAGGAGTGAAAGATGAAGCAAATTTTTCAAAAGAAGCCAATTGCAAAGTTAATGCAAGAAAGTAAGCAAAAAACGTTAGCAAGAACATTGGGCGCGCTAGATTTAACTATGCTTGGAATCGGAGCAATTGTTGGAACTGGTATTTTTGTTCTAACGGGTGTTGTGGCAGCGAAACATTCTGGGCCAGCTATTATATTATCATTTGCGATTGCCGCGCTAGCTTGTGCCTTTGCTGCATTTTGTTATGCTGAATTTGCTTCTTCAGTTCCTGTATCGGGCAGTGTGTATACGTATACATACGCGACGATGGGAGAAGTATTCGCATTTTTAATTGGCTGGGATCTAATGCTTGAATATTTACTTGCTACATCTGCTGTAGCAAACGGTTGGTCTGCATATTTTCAATCTTTATTAAAGGGGTTTGGAATTCACATTCCGACTATTCTCTCCTCGGCTCCTGGTACAGGGAAGGGTGGAATAATTGATCTACCTGCAGTTCTAATTATTTTAGTGATGACAGTTCTTTTATCTAGGGGTGTTCGTGAAAGTGCACGAGTAAATAACATTATGGTATTTATTAAAATAGCAGTTGTTCTTATTTTTATCTTTGCTGGTTTTAATTATGTGAAACCTGAAAACTGGACGCCTTTTATGCCGTTTGGTTTAGATGGTGTAATGGCTGGAGCGGCTACAGTATTCTTCGCATTTATAGGATTTGATGCAGTTTCAACAGCGGCAGAAGAAGTGAAACGTCCGCAACGTGATTTACCAATTGGTATTATTGCATCGTTATTAATTTGTACAGTTCTTTATATCGTTGTTTCGCTTATTTTGACAGGAATTGTTCCATACGGACAGTTAAATATATCAGATCCAGTTGCTTTTGCACTTCAATTTATTGGACAAGATGGCTTAGCTGGAGTAATTTCAGTAGGAGCAATTACAGGAATTACAACAGTAATGCTAGTTATGATGTATGGGCAAGTTCGTGTTTCTTATGCGATGAGCCGAGATGGTTTACTGCCGAAGCGTCTTGCTAAAGTTCATCCGAAATTTAAAACGCCATTTTTAAATACATGGACAACGGGAATTATTGCGGCACTGATTTCAGGATTAATAGATTTAAATGTTTTAGCACATCTTGTAAACATGGGGACATTGTCAGCATTTGCACTCGTAGCTGTTGCGGTAATTGTAATGAGAAGAACCCATCCAGACTTACCAAGGGCATTTAAGGCTCCGCTTGTACCGTTTTTACCAGCGTTAACAGTGATTTTCTGTTTATACTTAATGCTTCAATTATCGGGGACAGCATGGATTAGTTTTGGGATATGGATGGTTATTGGTATAGCGGTTTACTTCTTATATAGCCGAAAACATAGTGCTTTAAATAATAGTAAAAAAGAAGAAGATGTTGCGAATTTATAAGCGAAAAAAATCCATTCTAATTCTGTTAGAATGGATTTTTTTATTTGAAAATTTACATTTTTCTGAACTTATTATAAGATAATTGTTGGCTAACTAAAGGGGTGAAATGATGAAAAATACGTGGCGTGAGTTAAGGGAGATGGACCGTAACGTATGGATTCGATTTATTGGAGAGACGTTAAATGGAATTGCAATGATGATGTTAATGCCTTTTTTTGCATTATATTTAAAAGATAAGGTAGATTCGTTGTTGGAAGTTGGGGTTATTATGGCGCTTTCTCCAATTGCTGCAAGCTTTGGATCACTTATAGGAGGAAGAATTGCTGACATATATGGAAGAAAACCGATTATGATATTTTCTATGGCAAGTAATGCATTATTAATGCTCGGTTTTCTATTTATAGAAGGATTTATTCCATATGCAATTTTATCTATTTTTTTAGGATTGAGTAATTCTTTATTTCATCCAGCTGCATCAGCTATGGTCGCAGATGTAACGGCACCAGAAAAAAGAACAGAGGCATATGGTTTATTACGAATGGGACACAATATAGGTGCTGCGATTGGTCCGATAATGGGAGCATCAGTAGTTGTGTTGTCAAAGAATCTTGTGTTTATTATTGCCTCTTCTACAATGCTATTTTATGCGTTACTTGTATTACTTCTTATTCAAGAGACGATGCCAAAGAGGACAGATAAGGAAGAACATAAAGAAAAGGAATCTGGGGCAGTTTGGAAAATTGTAATGCGAGATAAGGTATTAATGATTTACTTATTAGCAGGTATTATCATTTCGATGGGGTTTTCTCAAACAGAAGGCATGTTGCCACTACATTTTGATAACGAAATGAAGCGTATTTTTGGAACGAATAATCCATATCCATATTTAATGGCGTTAAACGGACTATTAGTTGTTTTATTCCAATTTCAAATTTCAAAATGGGCTACGGATAAACCAGTCGGGAAGACGATGTTATATGGTGCATGTTTGTTCGGGATTGGATTATTTTTTATAGGGTGGTTACCGAAGTGGTTTGGAGAGTTTAATACAAATGCTACAGTTATTTTAATAACACTACTGTTCGTTTATGCTATATATACGTTAGGTGAGATGATTATGTCGCCTGTACAAATGACATTTGTAGCAAACTTGGCACCTGAGCATTTGAGAGGGACTTATATGGGCGCTGCAAGTTTGCAGTGGATTACAGGAAGCGCATTTGGTCCACTTTTGGGAGGCTTTTTATTAGATCGATTACTTGGCCACTTTCTATTTACAATTTTAGCTGTAGGATGTGTAGTTGCAGGTATTGTATATATTTCTTTAGATCGCCTTGTTGAGCAAAGGCAAAAAGATACACTAACCAAACAATCTTCTTAGTAAATAGGTGACATACACAAAAAAGGGGATTTCTACATATTTTAGGTACATAACTAGATAGGATTACCATTTCATTTTAAAATTCACCTTTGTATAGTAGTGGAATAGAAAAAGTGTAGAAAACCAATAAGTGGTGTCATTTAATTATTTGTGGAAGTTACATTTTATTTCAAATAGGAACTACCTATTTTTATAAAAAGTGCTAAAATAGAAAAATGAAAACAATTGGTTAGGGTGATTTCAGTGACAAAAATTAAATTAGGTTTATTATATGGTGGAAAATCAGCTGAGCATCAAGTTTCGTTACAGACGGCTCTTGCTGCTATTAAAGCGTTAAATCAAGATAAATTCGAGATTCATCCAATTTATATTACAGAACAAGGTCAATGGGTACGTGGTGAGCGTATTGAAGGCGAAGTAACAGATGTTGAAGCTTTAAAAATGAGTAGTGCAGAAAATGCGATTTCTCCGTTATCATTAAGTACAGAGATTATTCCATCTGCAGCTTCTGAGGAAAACGCTATTGACGTTATTTTCCCATTACTACATGGACCAAACGGTGAAGATGGAACGGTTCAAGGACTATTAGAATTGATGAATATTCCTTATGTAGGAAATGGTGTTCTAGCATCATCTGCTGGTATGGATAAAGTTGTTATGAAAAACATCTTTGCAGAGGCTGGTTTAACACAAGCAAAATATGCGTCTTTCATTCGCAGTGCATGGGAAAAAGATCGTGAGGAAGCTTATTCTAAAGTAGAAGATAAGTTAGGATATCCTTGTTTCGTAAAACCAGCAAACCTTGGTTCAAGTGTTGGTATTAATAAGTGTAAAAATCGTGAAGAACTTGAGAATGCATTTGTAGAGGCATTCCAATTTGATCGCAAAATTATTGTAGAAGAAAATATTGTAGGTCGTGAAGTAGAAGTGGGGGTACTAGGTAATGATGAGCCGAAATGTTCAGTTGTAGGTGAAATCGTTCCGAAAAAGGACTTCTATGATTATAAGTCGAAATATATCGATGGTGATACGGCGTTAATTATTCCAGCTGAAATGACAGAAGAAGAATCTGATGTGATTAAGCGTGATGCAATTATTGCGTTCCAATCATTAGATGGTGCAGGCTTAACGCGAGCTGATTTCTTCTTAACGAAAGACGGAGAAGTGTATATTAACGAAGTAAACACTATGCCAGGATTTACACCGTTTAGTATGTTCCCTCTATTATGGCAACATACTGGGTTACCGTATCCAGAGTTAATCGAAGAGCTAATTCGTTTAGCGATTGAACGTCACGAAGAAAAACAAAAAATTAAATATACAATCTAACAAAAAAAGGAGGAAGCACTATTCGTAGGAATAGTGCTTCCTCTATGTAAGGAGCGTTTCTATATGATAAAGCGAATGTTAAAGCAAGTAGAACAGATGGTAAATGGTACTGGATTAGCAGAGCAATATGAGGGAACTATTATTCAAGGCGTGTCTATTGATACGAGAAAAATTGAAAAAGGAAACTTATATGTTCCGATTCAAGGGGAGCGTTTCGATGGACATGCTTTTGTAGATAAAGCAGTTGAAAATGGAGCTGTAGCTACATTATGGATGAAAGATGTAGCAAATCCACCCGAGAATCTTCCGGTTATTTTTGTAGAAGATACGCTATCTGCACTGCAAATGTTAGCGAAAAACTATCGCGATCAATTGGATGTTAAAGTTGTTGGTGTGACAGGTAGTAACGGTAAAACATCCACGAAAGATATTGTGACAAGTATTCTCGCGACTAAGTTCAAAGTTCAAAAAACAGAAGGAAATTTCAATAACCATATTGGGTTACCTCTCACTATTTTAAACTTAGAAGAAAATACAGAAGTAGCTGTATTAGAAATGGGTATGTCAAGCCGAGGAGAGATTGAATTTTTATCTAAGTTAGCTCGTCCTAATGCAGCTATCATTACGAATATTGGTGAGGCACATTTAATGGATTTAGGATCTCGTGAGGCAATTGCTGAAGCGAAATTAGAAATTGTTACAGGGTTACAAGAAGGTGGCGTGTTCGTATATAATGGAGATGAGCCGTTATTAACGAATCGTGTTCCTGAAATGAATTTAGCAGCAGAAACAGTTACGTTTGGTGATGCAAGAGCCAACGATTACTATCCAACAACTGTAACATTACAGGCAACTGGGACACATTTTAAAATGAATAGAGATGAAAATATTTCATTCTACCTACCGGTGTTAGGAAAACATAATGTGTACAATACACTTGCTTCAATGGCAATTGCGACACATTTTGGGGTGACGTGGGAAGAAATGAAACAAGGTTTAGTAACACTTCAAATGACGGGCATGCGTATGGAGATTGTAAAAACGGATAGTGGATTAACAATTATCAACGATGCTTATAATGCAAGTCCGACGGCTATGGAGGCAGCATTCCATTTAATGAATGGTTTAGATGGATTTACTAAAAAAATCGTTGTGCTCGGTGATATGTTAGAACTTGGAAATCAAGAAGTGCAGTTCCATTATGAGGTAGGTAAATTAATCGATCCAGCAAAAATCGCACATGTATTCACATACGGTAGATTAGGAGCTCAAATTGCTGAAGGAGCGAAAATTAATTTCCCTAATGAACGTGTAAAGGCGTATGATAATAAAGAAGAGTTAGTAAGAGATTTACAAGCGGTAGTCGATGCCAAAGATGTTGTATTAATAAAAGCATCTCGCGGTATGAAATTAGAAGAAGTAATTACGATGTTGAAATAATTGGTGTATATAAATAGGGATGATAGTCACGAAAATAGAAGAAACTTATAATAAGCGCTTACAGTAAATGATAAAAAAATAAAAGTAAAGAAAAAGGCCCTTAATATAAAATAAGGTAACAGTTGGGTTTGCTTTTTACACATACAAAACTTATAATTGATAAAGTGTAATAACGTTTAGAAGTATTTTCGTGAAGAATATACGCCCGGTTATATACGTGAGCATTCAGGAAAAGGGCTTTTCCGCAAATTCGGAAAACGCCTTTTTTTAAATGATAAGTATAGGATAGAAAAGGAGAAGTAACATTGACAACATTTCGAGAATTAGGATTAAGTGAGTCTTTACTGCAATCGGTTGAAAGTATGGGCTTTGAAGAGGCTACGCCGATTCAAGCTGAAACAATTCCACATGCATTGCAAGGTAAGGATATTATTGGGCAAGCGCAAACAGGTACAGGGAAAACAGCAGCATTCGGATTACCACTATTAGATAAAGTGGATACAAATAAAGAAGCAGTTCAAGGTATTGTTATCGCGCCAACGCGTGAATTAGCAATTCAAGTTGGAGAAGAGCTATACAAAATTGGTAAACATAAACGTGTTCGTATTCTACCAATTTATGGTGGTCAAGATATTAACCGCCAAATTCGTGCTCTAAAAAAACACCCACACATTATTGTTGGTACGCCGGGTCGTATTTTAGATCATATTAACCGTAAAACACTTCGCTTACAAAACGTAGAGACTGTTGTTCTTGATGAAGCGGATGAAATGTTAAACATGGGCTTCATTGAAGATATTGAAGCGATTTTAACAGATGTGCCAGAAACACATCAAACATTATTATTCTCAGCGACAATGCCAGATCCAATCCGTCGTATTGCTGAGCGTTTCATGACTGAGCCTCAACACATTAAAGTAAAAGCAAAAGAAGTAACAATGCCAAACATTCAGCAGTTCTATTTAGAAGTGCAAGAAAAGAAAAAGTTTGACGTGTTAACACGCTTACTAGATATTCAATCTCCAGAGCTTGCAATCGTATTCGGTCGTACAAAGCGTCGTGTTGATGAATTATCAGAAGCATTAAACTTACGTGGTTATGCAGCAGAAGGTATTCATGGTGACTTAACACAGGCGAAACGTATGTCTGTATTACGTAAATTTAAAGAAGGTGCTATTGAAGTTCTTGTTGCAACAGACGTTGCTGCACGTGGTCTTGATATTTCAGGCGTAACACACGTATACAACTTCGATATCCCACAAGATCCAGAATCATACGTTCACCGTATCGGTCGTACTGGCCGTGCAGGTAAAAAAGGTATTGCAATGTTATTTGTAACACCACGTGAATCAGGACAATTAAAAAATATCGAGCGTACAACAAAACGTAAAGTTGATCGCATGGAAGCACCGACACTTGATGAGGCATTAGAAGGTCAACAACGTTTAATCGCTGAAAAACTTCAAAGCACGATTCAAAATGAGAACTTATCATACTACAAGCGTATTGCAGAAGAAATGTTAGAAGAGAATGACTCTGTAACAGTAGTAGCTGCTGCTTTAAAAATGATGACTAAAGAGCCGGATACAACTCCGATTGCTTTAACATCAGAACCACCAGTTGTTTCAAGAGGTGGCGGTTCTAAAAAACGTGGCGGTAACGGAGGCGGATACCGTGATGGTAACCGTAATCGTAGTCGTGATGGACGCGGTGGTGGCGATGGTCGTAACCGTGATGGACGTAATCGTGACGGAAACCGTGATCGCAATCGTGATGGAAACCGTGATCGTAATCGTGATGGTGGTAGTCGTGGTCGTAGAGGTGAAGGTCAAGGTCGCCCAGGATCTTCAAATGGACGCGGCGAAAGAAAACATCATAGCCGTCCACAAGCTTAATAAAAAAAGAGAATGCCCTTTGCGGGCATTCTCTTTTTTTATTTCTGTAATTGTGCATACTACATAGTAGTTATGATAGAAAAGGGGCTGTTATATGCTTGTAAGGCTTGGTTACGTTGCGATGAGTGTGCATTTGAAGAATGCATCCCCATCTCAAACGATGACGTACGCACAGTTTCAGAAAATAGATGATCGTGATGCTGCAATTCGTAAACTTGAAAGAATTGCTAATTCCAATTTGGAA
Source organism: Bacillus sp. D48C (assembly GCF_053345735.1). Taxonomy (NCBI): domain Bacteria; kingdom Bacillati; phylum Bacillota; class Bacilli; order Caryophanales; family Bacillaceae; genus Bacillus; species Bacillus sp. D48C. The sequence continues at coordinate 9,633 of NZ_JBKFAQ010000017.1, read as the reverse complement.
AATTGTTTGCGTTTATTAAAGCATAATAAGGGACATGACATATCTTTCTTTCGGCTTAGTTCTAAGCTCATTCCTTTAGCGAATCATGAGGAATTGTTAGAGTGGAACTATATTCGTCCTTTAAAAGAAAAATTGAAAGAATTAGGTGAATATGCAATTCATATGAATATGCGAATTGATTTTCATCCAGATCATTTTGTTGTACTAAATTCACCTGAGGAGAGTGTTTTCAAACAATCTGTAAAGACATTGCAGATGCACAAAAAATTATTAAAAGGCATGGGGATTGAACATAAGCAACGATGTGTACTACATGTTGGAGGAGGGTATAAAGATAAAGAACTTGCATTAGAGCGTTTTATAGAGAATTGGTCTAATGTCCCAAGGGGTATTCAAGAAATGATTATATTAGAAAATGATGATACAACTTTTACGTTAGAGGAAACATTATATTTAGGAGAAAAATTAGATATTCCCGTCGTGTTTGATTTGCATCACCATATGATGAATAATGAGCAAGAAGATTGGTATGAAGATTGGGCACGTGTTGTTCATACGTGGGAAACATCTTTGTTGCCAGTTAAAATGCATATCTCTAGCCCTAGAGAGGGAAAAGATCCAAGAGCTCATGCAGATTATATTAATGTAGACGCATTTTTATCTTTTTTAAGAAGGATAAAGGGAAGTGTTCCGCAAATTGATTGTATGATTGAGGCGAAGATGAAGGATGAGTCTTTATTTCAATTAATGAGGGATTTAAGCGAACAGGTAGATGTAGAAATTATCGATGATGCAAGCTTTTATATTAAATAAGCTTTGCACCATCGTTTTTTTTGGTTAAAAAAGGAGTTAAAATGCCGCCGGTTATTAAACCTGTTAAATGACTGATCGGATTGGCGGAAGGGTTAAAGAAAGTAAATAGCAGTAATAGAAGTATCATAATTGAGAAAATGGCAATTTCTTTTGGTTGTGAAGAGCGGTAACGATTGTACAATAAAAATAATTGTGCGCCTAATAGTCCGAAAATCCCACCTGATGCACCTGCGTGAATATATTCAGGTGGCATAATAATATAAGAAGAAATATTTCCAGAAATTCCAGAAATAAAAAATAGAATAAAAAAAGAAAAGTGTCCGAGTTGCTTTTCGATAGAAGAACCAAGTGCAAACAAAAAAATACTATTAGAAAGAAAATGTTGTAAGTCTACGTGTACCAGAAGGGAAGTTATGACACGCCACCATTCTCCTTTAGCGATATATTCATTAGAGGCTGCCAGTGGGAAGAGGAAAAAGTCGCCTAATATCATCAGGACTAAGTGAATAAGAAGTAAGGTGAGAATAGTCGATTGTAAAGAAATCTGAGTGGATCTTATTAGCATACGGTTACTATCACCCCTTTTGCATCAGAAAGATTCTCTGTTATTCTTATCAATATGAAAGAAGAAAGTTAAATAGAAGAAGGGGATTTTGAAATGATTATAGGGATTGGAATCGATATTATTGAATTAAATCGTATTGAAAAAATGCTAGATGGAAAGCTTAAATTTATGGAACGTATTTTAACGGAAAATGAACGTAATGTTGCTATGGAGCTGAAAGGAAGTCGCCTTACAGAGTTTGTAGCTGGAAGATTTGCAGCGAAAGAGGCATATTCAAAAGCTGTAGGTACTGGTATCGGGAAAGAAGTGAGCTTTTTAGATATTGAAGTGAAAAATGATGAAAGAGGTAAGCCGATTCTGATTACAAGTACAGAGTATGTTGTTCATTTATCAATTAGTCATAGTAAGGAATTTGCTGTTGCTCAAGTTGTTTTAGAAAGCTCGTCACGCTAGTCTGCATATTTTATATCTTTGTCTCATATATTTGAGGTAGCGATAAGGAAGGTACATCTTCCATTCATTTATAGGGGCAAAGGGGCTGAAGTGATGAAAAGGCGTCTGTTTTTAGTTCTTGTCGGTTTGTTGACCGTTTTTGTATTGGCGGGTTGTGTGGAAAAGAAACAAGATGATGTCGTGAAAGATTTAGAAGCGAGAGTAAAAGGGATGAAAAGTTATCAAGCTGAAGCGAAATTATCTATTAAAACAGGAAATGAGCCTCAGGAGTATAACGTAGAAATTTGGCATAAGGAACCGTCTTTTTATCGTGTGAATTTAAAGAATGCAAAAAAAGATCAGAGCCAAATTATTTTAAGAAATGAAGAAGGTGTATTTGTATTAACGCCAGCACTTAATAAGAGCTTCCGTTTTCAAAGTGATTGGCCGCAAAATAGCAGCCAGGCTTATTTATATGAATCACTTGTAAGAGATATTTTGCAGGATAAGAAAAACCTTACTTTCGAGAAAACAGATAAGTATTATATTTTTAAAACAAAAACAAACTATCAACATCAAAATATGTTGCCGAAACAAGAGATTACACTGAAGAAGAGCGATTTGACTCCAGTTTCAGTGAAGTTAATGGATAATGATCAAAATGTTCTTGTAAAAGTAGATTTCTCTAAGGTAAAATTCGATGCGAAATTTGATAAAGGTGCATTTGATACGAAACAAAATATGTCTAGAGCGCAGGTAGATGTTCAAACAACAGCGAAAGAAGACAAACCGTTTGCTACTTTGTATCCGCTTGATACACCACAAGGTATGACTCTGCAAGATGAAAAAGAGTTGAAGACAGACAGTGGCAAGCGTGCGATACTCACATACACTGGAAATAAGAAATCCTTTACTTTAATACAAGAAAAGGCAAAAGTTGCAGAGGCTTCATCAGCGGTAAGTGTAAGTGGAGAACCGGTTGATCTTGGGTTTACGATTGGTGCGTTGACGAAAGACTCTGTAACGTGGTCGCATAACGGAGTAGAATATATGCTCGTGTCTAAAGGTTTAGAGCCGAAGGAGCTGTTAATGGTTGCTCGTTCAGTTACAGCGAAGCAGGTGAAGTAAACTTCTTAGACGTGGTGATATATGTGCACCACGTCTTTTCTTAGTTTGAAGGTGGATTTCATAAAAGAAGCATATAAAAGAATAAGCTTCGCATATCGTGTATAAGGAAGTGTATTTATGGAAGAAGCACCATTTTATCGTGACACGTGGGTGGAAGTGGATTTAGATGCCATTTATAACAACGTTACACATATTAAAGAGTTCATCCCAAGTGATGTAGAGATTTTTGCTGTAGTTAAAGCGAACGCATATGGGCACGATTATGTACCGGTTGCTAAAACGGCATTAGAAGCGGGTGCAACAAGGTTAGCTGTTGCTTTTTTAGATGAAGCTCTAGTGCTTCGGAGGGCCGGTATTACTGTGCCAATTTTAGTGTTAGGTCCCTCGCCGCCGCGTGATGTAAATGTAGCTGCTGAAAATGATGTAGCGCTAACTGTTTTTCAAAAAGAATGGGTGGACGAAGCAATTAAACTTTGGGATGGTTCATCTGTAATGAAATTTCATATTAATTTTGATAGTGGTATGGGGAGAATTGGAATACGTGAAAGAAAAGAGCTGAAAGAATTTTTAAGGAGTTTAGAAGGTGCACCGTTTTTAGAGTTAGAAGGAGTATACACGCATTTTGCAACGGCAGATGAGGTTGAGACTTCGTATTTTGATAAGCAATATAACACGTTCTTAGAGCAGTTAAGTTGGTTGAAAGAATTCGGAGTGGATCCTAAGTTTGTCCATACAGCTAATAGTGCTGCCACGTTACGTTTTCAAGGGATTACATTTAATGCAGTGCGAATTGGGATTGCAATGTATGGATTATCTCCTTCTGTAGAAATACGTCCTTTTTTACCATTTGAATTAGAACCGGCGCTATCACTGCATACGAAAGTAGCTCATATTAAACAGGTGATTAAAGGTGATGGAATTAGTTATAACGTCACTTATCGAACGAAAACTGAAGAATGGATCGCGACTGTAGCGATTGGTTATGCAGATGGATGGCTTAGAAGATTACAAGGATTTGAAGTGCTTATAAATGGTAAAAGGGTACCGATTGTAGGGCGAGTAACAATGGATCAGTTCATGATTCATCTTCCTTGTGAAGTGCCGCTTGGTACGAAAGTTACGCTTATTGGAAGGCAGGGAGATGAGTATATTAGCGCTACAGAGGTTGCGGAATATTCAGGGACTATTAATTATGAAATTATTGCAACGATCAGTTTCCGTGTGCCAAGAATATTTATACGGAATGGTAAGGTTGTAGAGATAATTAATTACTTGAACAATATATAGAAGGTAGCATGATTGCTTCTTGTCATTGGAGTGACTGTTCATTGCTGGATAATAAGCTCTTTTTGATGAGAAGCTTTTTACTTATAATCATTTTTTATATAAGTTACACGTAAGTTTTGAAGAGGAGTTCTATTGTTTTTAGTTAGTTATGAGATAAAAAATTTAAGAAGATGAATGTTTTGTTTGTGAATTGGAAAACATAAGCAAGGAATAAGGAAGTCTTTGCAACAGGCTCCATACAATGGTATTATTACAATAGGTGTCATATATATATATTTGGGTGTGTAGTTGACGGTGGAGGTGTATTTTTGTGTCCGAATCAAGTGTAACTACTGAAATCGTGGTTCGGTTGCCAAAGCAAATGGTAACGGAATTGGACGGAATTGGAAAACAAGAGAATAAGAATCGCCATGAACTAATTTGCCAGGCAACACAATTGTTATTGCGTCAACATAAGACGAAGAAACGCTACCAACATGAATCAATGCGACGTGGGTATATTGAAATGGGAAAAATTAATCTTGGTATTGCATCTGAAGCTTTCTTAGCGGAGTATGAAGCAGCTCATACAGTAGAACGCTTAGTTAGCGGGGGGTAATATTTTGATTGTAAAACGCGGCGACGTGTATTTTGCAGACCTTTCCCCAGTTGTTGGTTCTGAGCAAGGAGGCGTTCGTCCGGTTCTTGTCATTCAAAATGACATCGGAAATCGTTTTAGTCCAACGGTGATTGTAGCGGCTATTACTGCACAGATTCAAAAAGCGAAATTACCCACTCATGTGGAAATTGATGCGAAAAAGTATGGTTTTGAGAGAGATTCTGTTATTTTACTTGAGCAGATTCGAACAATCGATAAGCAACGCTTAACGGACAAAATCACTCATTTAGATGAAGTGATGATGAGTCGTGTAGATGAAGCGTTACAAATTAGTTTAGGACTAATAGATTTTTAAATCGGCAGTTTAAGTTGCTCTCTTTGAAGGGCAACTTTTTTTATTATAGAGGAGGTTACGGTTGTATATGGAAATGGTAGATAATCGACAAGCGTTAATGAAAATGTTAGTGAAAGAATTAGGCTTTAGCGAAAAGCAAGTTCGTCATGTTATTCAATTAACAGAAGAAGGTAACACAGTTCCATTTATTGCTCGTTACCGAAAAGAATGGACAGGCTCTTTAGATGAGGTGCAAATTCGTGCGATTTTAGAGAGATGGCAATATATGATGCAACTTGAAGATAGGAAGGAAGAAGTTATTCGTCTTATTGGTGAGAAGGGAAAACTGACAGGAGAGCTAAGGCTGCAAATTGTTAAAGCTACAAAGTTGCAGGAAGTAGAAGATTTATATCGTCCATATAAAGAGAAAAGAAGAACGAAAGCAACGATTGCAAAAGAAAAAGGGTTAGAACCGTTAGCTGAATGGTTATTGTTATATAAGAAAGAAGATCCGGCTAAAAAGGCAGTGGAATTTATTAATGCAGAGAAAGAAGTGCAATCTGCAGAAGAAGCTTTACAAGGTGCACAAGACATTATTGCAGAAATGATTTCAGATGAAGCTACGTATCGTAGTTGGATTCGAAATATTACTTTTAGAAAAGGTATTATGTCTTCGTCTGTAAAAGGTGAAGAAAAAGATGAAAAGAATATATATGAAATGTATTACAGTTATGAAGAACCATTGCAAAAAGTAGTACCACATCGTGTATTAGCAATGAATCGCGGTGAGAAAGAAGATATATTGAGAGTTTCTGTTGTCCCACCAGTAGATGAGATATTAAATTTCTTAAATAAGAAAGTAATTCGTGATAACGATTCTAAAAGTGCGTATTATGTACAATTAGCGATTGAAGATGGTTATAAACGATTAATTCAATCTTCAATTGAAAGAGAAATTCGTAAAGAATTAACAGAAACAGCTGAAGAACAAGCGATACATATTTTCTCTGAGAACTTACGTAACTTATTATTACAACCTCCGATGAAAGGGAAAGTCGTGCTAGCGGTAGACCCGGCATATAGAACTGGTTGTAAATTATCTGTAGTAGATGATACGGGGAAAGTACTACATATTGATGTTATTTATCCGCATCCGCCTGTTCGTAAATATGATGACGCAAAAACGAAAGTTCTTTCTATTATAGATAAATATCAAGTTGAAATGATTGCAATTGGTAATGGGACAGCATCTAGAGAAACAGAGGAATTTATAGTAGATGTATTGCAAAGTGTGAAACAGGAAGTCTTTTATATTATTGTAAATGAAGCGGGTGCTAGTGTATATTCAGCTTCTGATTTAGCTCGTGAAGAATTCCCAAATTTACAAGTTGAAGAGAGAAGTGCTGTTTCTATTGGAAGACGTCTGCAAGATCCACTGGCTGAACTTGTGAAAATTGATCCTAAATCAGTTGGAGTTGGACAATACCAACATGATGTATCTCAAAAGAGATTGAATGAGTCATTAACATTTGTAGTAGAGACAGCTGTGAACCAAGTTGGGGTTAATGTAAATACGGCTTCGGTTGCATTGTTACAATATGTTTCAGGTTTATCGAAAACTGTTGCGAAAAATATTGTGGCAAAGAGAGAAGAGGATGGGAAATTCACAAAGCGCACGGAATTAAAGAAAATCCCACGTTTAGGTGCAAAGACGTACGAACAATGTATAGGTTTCTTGCGTATATTAGAAGGAGCGAATCCATTAGATCGGACAGGTATTCATCCTGAACAATATAAAAATGTTGAATTGTTATTGAAGAGTTTAGGGTTATCGATAGATGACGTAGGACAACCGCAATTACAAAAGAGATTGGAAGAAGTAGAGATTTCTAAGTTGTCTCAAGAAACGGGAGTTGGGGAGCCGACGTTAGTTGATATTATAGATGCACTCATTAGTCCAGAACGAGATATGAGGGATGAGTTGCCTAAACCACTTCTGAAAAAAGGGATTTTGAAATTAGAAGATTTAAAACGTGGTATGGAACTAGAAGGAACAGTGCGTAACGTTGTTGATTTTGGTGCTTTTGTTGATGTTGGCGTAAAGCAAGATGGTTTAGTGCATATTTCTAAGCTTAGCAAACAGTTTGTAAAGCATCCGTTAGATGTTGTATCAGTAGGACAAATTGTAAAAGTATGGGTAGATGATATTGATACAAAAAAAGGACGCGTTGCACTATCTATGTTGCCGATTGAATAGTAAGAGAAGAGAGCAGATAAAACTGCTCTTTTTTTATAGAATAAAAAGTGTAATGGATCATGAGTTTTGATGTATTTTGCTATAATAAAACCAGCATTCATTTAGCAATTTAATTTGATACCGGTTTTTTTCGAAATATGCACGTTGCATCTGTTTTTTTAGCCACGTAGGCATAGGAATCCCTCCTTGTTTAATCCTACTCTCAAAAATCTAAAGTACTATTAATGAGAGGTTGGTGAGTGGATTTCTATTCATGTTGTGTTTTTAGAAACCACGCGTCTTGAATGAGGATGGGTATATGTACTATTTAATATATGTATAAGAAGCGTGAAAAGTGTAAAAATATTTTTTTGTTTAGGAGGAATGAGAATGGACGAGAAAGAAATTCAACGGCTAGTGGAAGAAGTATCGCTACAATACTTCGGAATGCCATTTTTACATAAAGTAAAGTTCAATAGTAGGTTGCGTACAACTGGCGGGCGTTATCTGTTGAAGAGTCACAATGTTGAACTGAATTATCGATATTACGAAATGTATGGTAAGGAGGAATTAATCGGAATCATCAAACATGAACTGTGTCATTATCACTTGCATATTACAGGAAGAGGGTATAAGCACAGGGACAGAGATTTTCGTGAGTTGTTAAAGAAAGTTGATGCACCTCGTTTTTGTAAACGAATGATTAATGAAGAGAAGGAAAAAAAGATTTATAAGTATGAATGTATGGAGTGTTTACTTCAATATGTAAGAAGGCGTCAAATAAATACAAAAAGATATGTCTGCGGAAAGTGTAAAGGGAAACTCAAACCGATATCGAAAACATCTTGACAGTAAAAACGCAATCCAGTATATTATAAACATGTCACGTTTGAACAAGATGTTGTTAAAAACTTCTTGACTTACAGAAAGAAATTTTATAAGATACAAATTGTCTTCATTATTCCGCAGTAGCTCAGTGGTAGAGCTATCGGCTGTTAACCGATCGGTCGTAGGTTCGAGTCCTACCTGCGGAGCCATACAGAGAAGTACCCAAGTGGCTCAAGGGGCTCCCCTGCTAAGGGAGTAGATCGCTAACGCGGTGCGAGGGTTCGAATCCCTTCTTCTCTGCCATACATATTGGCCCGTTGGTCAAGTGGTTAAGACACCGCCCTTTCACGGCGGTAACACGGGTTCGAATCCCGTACGGGTCACCACTTCGGAGGATTAGCTCAGCTGGGAGAGCACCTGCCTTACAAGCAGGGGGTCGGCGGTTCGATCCCGTCATCCTCCACCATATGAATTTTATATGAATAGTATCATCGCGGGGTGGAGCAGTACGGTAGCTCGTCGGGCTCATAACCCGAAGGTCGCAGGTTCAAATCCTGTCCCCGCAACCAAATGGTCCCGTGGTGTAGTGGTTAACATGCCTGCCTGTCACGCAGGAGATCGCCGGTTCGACCCCGGTCGGGACCGCCATTTTAACTTCTGCTAATTGGCAGTTGTTTTTTATTGGACATTATGGTACGATAACATTTGTCTTTGAAAATAAGATATTTTTTCAGTGGGCTATAGCCAAGCGGTAAGGCAACGGACTTTGACTCCGTCATGCGCTGGTTCGAATCCAGCTAGCCCAGCCATTTACGAGCCATTAGCTCAGTTGGTAGAGCATCTGACTTTTAATCAGAGGGTCGAAGGTTCGAATCCTTCATGGCTCACTTTTTTGTTTTTTCCGCGCGGTCGTGGCGGAACGGCAGACGCGCTAGGTTGAGGGCCTAGTGGGGGAAACCCCGTGGAGGTTCAAGTCCTCTCGGCCGCATCAAAAAAATCTTAAAAAAGTACTTGCATTTGAAAATGTAGTATGATAAGATAATTGAGTCGCCAAAATACAACGACGAAAAAAACATCATGAATAAGCGCCCGTAGCTCAATTGGATAGAGCGTTTGACTACGGATCAAGAGGTTAGGGGTTCGACTCCTCTCGGGCGCGCCAATTACGGGAAGTGGCTCAGCTTGGTAGAGCACCTGGTTTGGGACCAGGGGGTCGCAGGTTCAAATCCTGTCTTCCCGACCACGCGGGTGTAGTTTAGTGGTAAAACAAGAGCCTTCCAAGCTCTGGTCGAGAGTTCGATTCTCTTCACCCGCTTTTAGTTCTTTGAAAACTGAACGAAACAAACAACGTGAAACGTCAATTTTTATTTTTAGATGCTAGACAAACTAACTTTATTGGAGAGTTTGATCCT
>NZ_JBKFAQ010000016.1:0-98823 GCF_053345735.1 Bacillus sp. D48C | reverse complement strand
AGGCAAAATTAAAAATGAGCCCGGTACAATACCGGACTCACTTTTATCAAGCTGCCTAATGAAATAACCGTGTCTAACTTTTAGGGGTCACTTCACTTAATTGCAGCTCTTTTTTTAAGGGGGATAAAAGAATGCTTTATACATATACAGTAATGACGCAAGAAGAAGCGGAAGAGATTGCATATAACTGGCACTATGAAGGGAAATATTCTTTTTATGATATAGCGGCAGATGAAGAAGATTTAGATGAGTTTTTACATGATGAGAGTAGAGGGAATCATACATTTTCTGTAAAGGAAAATGGCACTCTCATTGGTTTTTTTACTGTTTGTAAAATGAATAATGGAACGGTTGATATAGGACTTGGAATGAGACCTGATATAACTGGCAATGGATTTGGTTTACAGTTCGTGAATGCGGGACTAGCTTTTAGTGAAGAAAAATATGGGTGCAATTATATAACACTATCAGTAGTGAAATTTAATGAGAGAGCTATTAAAGTATATAAAAGGGCAGGGTTTGAAGCAGTTGGGACGTTTATACAAAAAACAAACGGTAGTTGTTTTGAGTTTTTGAAAATGAATTATATATGTGGAAAATAACAAAAAACAGAAGAGGGTTCTTCTGTTTTTTGCAACTTCATTAACTTTCAGTTGATAGCATGTGTACAGCTATTTCATGCATGTCTTTCAAACCTGATACTTGAGCGTATTCAGCAACAGTGATACTACTTGTTGTTAGAAGTTCGATAATATGTTCATCCATTCTTGACCAAGTTTTACCGCCAGAATTGTCATAAGAATTAATTAACTTTGTTAGTCCATCTTTCCCAAAGAGCAGATAATGGGAAGCGAAATCGATAGATACATCAGCTATCCCTACTTCTGTCCAATCGATTAAGCCAGTTACATTATTTTTCTTATCAATCAGGATATGACCTGGATGTATATCCCCGTGCTTTACTCCTACATGAGATGGCCAAAAAGAGTCTTCAGCTAGCCATGCTTGCCAACGATCCCATAAGTTTTGATTGATGTGGTATTGTTCCTTCACTCGATTCATCCTTTGTTTCATAGAAGTTCTTAATTCATTAGCAGTAAGAATTTCAACACCTATATTATTAAATTTTTGCTGAGGTAATGAGTGTAAATTCGCTAGAACTTTTCCTAATGAAATATTGTATTCAGTTGGTGCATTCTTTTCATTAAAGTTCCATATATATTCTTGTCGTTCTATATCGATAGTAGCGGCAGGAACGCCACTTAGTTGTTTATAAGCGATTAGTTCCTCAGAGAATATAGACCAATCAGGAACTTGGAATTCTACATGTTTTTTCATAAGTTCTAATGCTTTTTTTTCTCGTTGGACATGTCTCATAGATTCTGGTCTACGAGGAATTCTTAGTATCCATTTATCTCCGTTTTGTTCTTTAACGTGTGCTACTTGAAAGTCAACGCCAGATTCATTAATTACTATTGAATCTTCTAATATATTTAGTCCTTCCTTATTTGCTAATTGTTTAACTTTAAGTGTATTCATTCCCATTTCCTCCAAATGTTTATTCTAATTTTAATGTTTTCTGTTACTAATTGTTTCTAACTACATCAATATGATTAAAGTAGCGAGATATAAGGAAATGTAATCATAAAAAAACCACAGACGAGCTTCTGTCTGTGGTTAAGAGTAAACGAGGATATAATGAATAAACGCCTCTCTTTGTATGAAAAAATATACGAAAAAAAGACAGACGTATATCTGCCTTTCTTCATGTGGAAAGTGTACTCTTCCGTTGAAGATTATTAAAAATGTGCAGACTAATCCCGTTTACTCTGCTTTATGAAAACAGAGCCTTTGAACATATTAAGTTACTTATTGTTCAAAGTTTGCTGACGTAGTCTTCCTGCGTGCATCATCTTTAATAATCCTCCTTTTAATAGTATGGTAACACTATACTTTGTTTATAAGTAAATATCAATAAAAAATACTAGATATAATATCTTAAAAATCGAATTAACTAAAAATTTATATTCGGAAAATAGAGATAAAGGATATTTGCTTTTGTAATTGGAAATTGTGGAAGAAGATGTGTATGATAGAATTTTAGTAGTAAATAGTAGGTTTAGCAAGGAAAGGTAGAGGTAGTATGATTACAATTAAAACGAAAAATGAAATAGATTTGATGCATGAATCTGGAAAATTACTTGCTTCATGTCATAAAGAAATTGCGAAAATGATAAAGCCAGGTATAAAGACACAAGAGATTGATACGTTTGTTGAAATGTATTTAAAACAGCATGGTGCCACATCTGAACAGAAAGGTTACAATGGGTATCCATATGCGATATGTGCATCTGTAAACGATGAAATGTGTCATGGGTTTCCGGCCGATGTTCCTTTAAATGAAGGAGATATTGTAACAATTGACATGGTAGTAAACTTAAATGGTGGTCTTTCAGATTCTGCTTGGACGTATAGAGTTGGAAATGTTTCTGAGGAAGCGGAAAGGTTAATGGTAGTAGCTGAGAATGCATTGTATAAAGGGATTGATCAGGCGGTAATCGGTAATCATGTAGGGGACATTGGGTATGCAATTGAGAGTTACGTAGCAAATGAAGGTTTTTCTGTCGCAAGAGACTTTACGGGACATGGAATAGGTAAAGAGATCCATGAAGAACCAGCAATTTTTCATTTTGGGAAACAAGGACAAGGGCCTGAGTTGCAAGAAGGAATGGTAATTACAATTGAGCCAATTGTAAATGTAGGTATGCGATATTCGAAAGTAGATTTAAATGGATGGGCTGCAAGAACGATGGACGGGAAATTATCAGCGCAATATGAGCATACAATTGCAATTACAAAAGATGGGCCAATTGTTTTAACGACGCTTTGAAATAATATGTAAGAGTTTACAAAACTCGAACGAAAATGATGTTTTTATAAAATTTGTACGTGTTTTGTTAATAAATACTTTTCAAAGTATAAAAAGTGCGTTATAATCCATCTATAAAATAAATAGTTAGCTACACTCATATAATCGCGGGGATATGGCCTGCAAGTTTCTACCGAAGTACCGTAAATACTTTGACTATGAGTGAGGACGAATATATTGCTTGTTTAGCATTCTTTTTTGCGAAACTCCAAAAGCGCGTCTCTCACTTGTAACGAGTGGTGGCGGCTTTTGGAGTTTTTTATTGCATAAGAGGGGGAACAAACATGAAAGTATTACAAGAAAAGATTTTGAACGAAGGAAAGGTTTTATCTGGTGACGTATTAAAGGTAGATGCATTTTTAAATCATCAAATTGACCCAGTACTTATGCAAGAGATTGGAAAAGAATTTGCTAAACGTTTTAAAGAAGAGAACATTACAAAAATCGTAACGATTGAATCTTCAGGCATCGCACCAGCAGTTATGGCTGCATTAGAGCTTGGTGTAAAAGTAATCTTTGCAAGAAAACGTAAATCGTTAACGTTACAAGATAATATGTACGTTGCAAACGTATACTCATTTACGAAACAAGAAACGAATGAAATTTCATTATCTCGCAATCATATCGATGAAAATGATCGTGTATTAATCATCGATGACTTTTTAGCAAACGGTCAGGCTGCTTTAGGTTTAATGAGTTTAGTAGAGCAAGCTGGAGCGAGTATTGCAGGAATTGGAATTGTTATTGAAAAAGCATTTCAAGATGGAGGAAAGAAGCTTCGTGAACAAGGCGTTCGTGTTGAATCACTAGCAGAAATTGCATCACTTGATAACGGCACAGTTACATTTGTACAGCATGAAACTGCGGAGGTGAAATAAGCAATGAAGCAGCATCCATTTAAAATTGCATCGCTTGGTATGCAGCATATGCTTGCTATGTATGCTGGCGCAATTATCGTACCGCTTATTGTAGGCGGCGGACTTGGTTTAAATCAAAAAGAGTTAACATACTTAGTCTCAATTGATTTATTAATGTGCGGCGTTGCGACAATTTTACAAGCATTATCAAATCGCTTTTTCGGTATTGGACTCCCAGTTGTACTTGGTTGTACATTTACAGCGGTTGGGCCGATGATTGCAATTGGAAAACAATACGGTGTGTCTTCTATCTATGGGGCAATTATTGCTGCCGGGTTATTCGTTGTTATTTTTGCGAAATTATTTGGAAAGCTTGTAAAACTGTTTCCACCAGTTGTAACAGGGTCTGTCGTTACAGTAATTGGAGTTACACTTGTTCCAGCCGCTATTAATGATATGGCTGGTGGAGTAGGAAGCAAAGATTTCGGAAGTCTTGAAAACTTAGCGTTAGCATTTGGAGTGTTATTATTTATCATCATTATGTATCGTTTCTTTGATGGGTTTATCCGTTCAATTTCTATTCTATTAGGTTTGTTGTTCGGTACTATCGTTGCAGCATTTATGGGGAAAGTAAGCTTGCAAGCAGTTGGAGAGGCGGATTGGTTCCATGGTATTCAGCCATTTTACTTCGGTACACCAACATTTGAATTAACACCAATTATTACAATGATTCTCGTTGCTTGTGTAGGGATTGTAGAAGCAACAGGTGTATACTTTGCATTATCTGATATTTGCAATAAAAAAATCGGTGAAAAAGAATTAACAAAAGGGTATCGTGCAGAAGGATTAGCGATGGTGTTAGGTGGTATTTTTAACGCGTTCCCATATACAACATACTCTCAAAACGTAGGACTTGTTCAATTAACTGGAGTAAGAAATCGCGTTATTATTTATACTTGCGGTGGTATGTTAATCGCTCTTGGGTTTATTCCGAAAATTGCAGCTATCACAACAATTATTCCGAAGTCAGTACTTGGCGGTGCTATGCTCGCAATGTTTGGTATGGTTATGGCATATGGTATTAAAATGTTAAGTAGCGTTGACTTTGGAAGACAAGAAAACTTATTAATCGTTGCATGTTCTGTTGGAATTGGGCTTGGCGTAACAGTCGTTCCTACATTATTCTCACAACTTCCAGAAAGCATTCGTATTTTAACAGATAACGGAATTGTACTTGGAAGTGCATCAGCAGTATTGTTAAATATCGTATTTAATATGGTGCCGCAGCGCAAAGTGAAAGTAAAAGAAGAGCCGGTGTCTATGCAAAGTGCAGTAAGAGAAGCGTAAAAAAGCAAGGTCTCGTTATGAGACCTTGCTTTTCTTTTTAAGTGGCATCATTTTCCCGTAAGTACCAAGACGCCAAATGTACTCAAGTGGCCCGTATTGGTAATGTGAAAGCCACCAGCGGCTAATAAAGATTTGTAACGTGTAGAAACCGACGCAGAATAGTGGTCCAACCCATAATGGAGCAAGATAATCATTTTTGAATAGTAGCCCAAATACAAGTAATGTAACAATTGTATGTGAGATGTAATTCGTTAACGCCATTCGTCCAACGTATTGGAATGGACGTAATACTGTTTGCCATTTTTCTTTTTGTAATAAACGCATTAACGTGACAATGTAGAAGATGAACAATGTCTTTCCGCTTATCATCGTAATACCCATAAGTGAAAATGGTGTGTATGGTTGATTGTTCATAAAGAAGTAAACCATAATAAACCACATCGGTAATGTTAAAATGAACATAATGATTTGCCATTTTTTAAGTTTTGGATCTAATTCCTTAGCACGGCGGAAAATGTCTTTTTTACCGGCATATAATCCGAGTAAAAACAATCCTAGTGTTTCAGGAAGCATAATAAGACTGTTACTTATTGCTTCAGAATAGAAAGAATAGAATCTGTCTGTAATTTGTAAGCCCCAGTTTTCTAACGGCATAATGGCTATGGAAAGGCCTAGTTCATCTACCGGCACTAATAACATGACAAGAGAACCTAATAATGTGAACAATTGCATGAAACTTAATAGTACAATTGACCATATTAAAATAGTACGTGTCTTTCTTTTGTAAAATAAAAATAAGAAAAACCCGGTAATTGCATAAGTATGTAAAATGTCACCGTCCCATAAAAGAACGTAATGTAAGAACCCAAATAATAATAAGATAAGTAAGCGGCGAACAAACAAAGTTTTTGGACGATCGGTCTTCGCCTCAGCACGATTCATAAAAATATAAAAACCTAATCCGAATAAAAACGAAAAAATTGTATAAAATTTCGTTTGAATAAACATATCGTAAAATAGGCGAATATAGCTGTCTATCCCTTCGTAAATTCCTGTAATATCACGTGAGTCAACCCCGGCAATAATTGGCCAGTTAACAAGAAAAATACCTAATACAGCTATTCCTCTAATAATATCGATGGAATGTATCCTCTCGCCTTGTGAAATGTTTTGTGTCATTATTTTCCTCCTTGTTAAGTAATTCCCTTTTATTATACAAAATGTAAAGAAGAGGGTATATAGGTAATTTCCAATTTTTAAAACTGTTAAGATGCGTATTATGAGATATAATAAGAGTGCACAACAAGTTTTAACCTTCTTCAAAACAGGCAGTAAAGCTCCTTCCTATAAGGGGCTTTCTTTATGAAAAGTGTTGATAATGATTCTCTTTAATGATAAACTGTATTCAAAAGTGATAATCATTATCAAAAAAGGTTGGTGCGTAAGTATGGTATATGCATTAGTAGCAGGTACAGTCGTTGTATATGCAGTTATTACAAAGTATGTTTTAAATGGAGTAGGAACAGCAAAATGAGTGATATGACATAAAATCCCTTTCATTTGTAAAAAGAATGAAAGGGATTTTTTATTTTTAATGAGAATATGCTGAAAATTTAGTATGATAGTAAAGTGAAACTGTAATCAATGGGTAGGTGTAACTCTCACTGGTTATGAGCTCGCAAATAGCAGGGAAAAGTATATACATCTTGGATAAAGGGGAACAAGGGGATGACAAACATAGTACAGACAAACGGTATGAGAAAACTTGTTTGTTTTTATGAAGAGTGGCAAAAACACGGCGATGCAGAGAATAGTTTAAAGTTGTTTGAGGTGATTCAAAAATATAAACAAGAACAGCTTATGATAGCGTTCTGCGGTCACTTCTCTGCAGGGAAATCAACGATGATGAATCATCTATATAAAGCACAGTTGTTACCAACAAGTCCAATTCCGACAAGCGCTAACGTCGTTAAAATTGAAAAGGGATTTGATCGTGTTGTTGTAACGATTAAATCTGGAGAACAGTACGAATATGATGGTGCATATTCAGCGGAAGAATTAAAACAAATTTGTAAAGACGGTGATGAGGTAATTGGTGTTCATATTTATCGGAATGATGCGCCAATTCCTGAGGGTGTTATGTTAGTTGATACACCAGGGATTGATTCAACAGATGATGCCCATCAATTAGCGACAGAATCAACGCTGCATCTAGCAGACGTAATTTTTTATATGATGGATTATAATCACGTCCAATCGGAAGTGAATTTACAATTTGTTAAAGAATTGAAACAACGTAATAAAACGGTTTATCTCGTTGTAAATCAAATAGATAAACATAAAGAAAATGAATTATCGTTTGAGGATTATAAAGATAGTGTAAAACAATCGTTCTCTAACTGGGATATTGAAGTAGATGGAGTTTATTATACGTCATTAAGAATGATGAACCATCCACATAATGAAATTGGAAGCTTAGAAACATTAATTACATCTATTATGAAAGAAAAAGAGCAGTATGTAAGAGATGGAATGGAGCGAGAAACAGAATATTTAATGGGGGAACATTTCTCGTTTATTCTTTCTGAAAATGAAAAAGCTCTTTTGACATATGAGGAAGAGTTAGCATCACCGCTTTCGATTTCAGAAATAGTTGAAAAGAAAGAAGAGCTAACGGAAATTAAACATCGCGAGGCTAGTAAAGAATCTCATGTGAGAAACGAATTTATAAAAGGTTTACAAGCTATATTAGATAACGCGTATTTAATGCCATTTGAAATGAGAGAATTGGCAAATGCATATTTAGAAACGAAATTAACAAAGTTTAAAGTTGGTTTGCTATTTGCAAAAGGAAAGACGGAGCAAGAAAAACAAAGACGTGTAGAGGCGTTTTATTCTGCCCTTCAAAAGACTGTTGAAACGCAACTTGATTTTCATGTGAAAGAATTTATTGTGGCCTTCTTAAAAGAAGAAGGATTGTTCACGGAGGAAATTGGGAAAGACATATATGCTTTAGAAATTGCTTTTGGACCAGAAATGTTAGCTGAAGTCATTAAACAAGGTGCAGGTTTCACAGGTGATTACTTACTTCTTTATACAGCGGATGTAGCGAATGAACTGAAGAAACGTTATTTTACAAAAGCTCAGCAAATTTTTGATAAAAGTGCAGTCGTTTTAAAGCAAAAGGTGAAGGAAGCAGTTGCTCGTATGGAACAAGAGATTGAAAAATATACGATGTTGCAAACGGCAAAAGAGACGGAATTACAATACAGTAACAATTTAGAGACATATGAAAGTTATTTACAAAATATTTGGCGCGAGCGTGTTGCTACACCAGAAGGATTGCAAATAGAGGAGATATTGCAACGTGAAAAACAAATTGTTAGTGAGAAATTTACACTACAAGAGCAGGAGATTGTAAATGATAACGGGGCGGCTCATGAAGAAGAGATAAAAGGAACAGCAGTTTTAAATATTCAGCGTATATTAGAGAAAGTGAAGAAAGCTGAAATGATATTAGAGCCATTGCCAGCGCTGAAACATGTACAGCAAGAGGTAATAGAAAAAAGGCGTCGTGTGGAAACGAAACAATTTACAGTAGCGTTATTCGGAGCTTTTAGTGCTGGGAAATCATCATTTGCCAATGCCTTACTAGGTGAGAAGGTACTTCCTGTATCACCAAATCCGACGACGGCAACGATTAATCAAATTTTGCCGGTTACAGAGGAAAAACCACACGGAACAGTAATGGTTCAATTCAAATCAAAGCAAGCTTTATTAGAAGATATGAAAGCTGTTTATAAGCTGTTTCATTATGAGATTACTACGTTAGATGAGGCGTTAGCACAAATTGATAAAGTTATGAAATATCCTTCACCAACTGGGAAGCAAAAAACAACATTTAGCTTCTTACGAGCGGTACAAAAAGGGTATGATGCAGTTTCTACTTATTTAGGAGAACAAGTACAAGTTACATTAGAAGAGTTCTCTGATTATGTAGCGAACGAAGAAAAATCATGCTTCGTTGAGTATATGGAGCTTTATTATGATTGTGCTTTAACAAGGCAGGGAGTAGCGCTTGTAGACACACCTGGAGCGGATTCTATTAATGCTCGCCATACGGATGTTGCATTCCAGTATATTAAAAACGCAGATGCTATTTTATTTGTAACATATTATAACCATGTATTCTCTCGTGCGGATCGTGAATTTTTAATTCAGCTTGGTCGTGTAAAGGATACTTTTGCTCTTGATAAAATGTTCTTCTTAATTAATGCGGCGGATTTAGCAGAGTCTGAAGAAGAACTTGAAATGGTAAAAGGTTATATCGCAGATCAGCTACTGCAATACGGTATTAGAAATCCGCGTTTATTTGCAATTTCAAGTTTATGTGCGCTTGAAGAGAAACAAGGAAAGAGTGTTGAAAAAGAGAAGTATGGTATTTTACAAAACTCTGGAATTACTAAGTTTGAGGAATCATTTACGTCCTTTATGATGAGAGATTTAATGCTTGTTTCTGTGCATGCTCTATACGGTGCGTTGCAAGGGGCAGATCAGCTTTTAGTAAACATGATAAATGGTGCAAAGCAGGGGAATGAAGAGAAAGAGAAGCAAACGAAAAAATATGAAGCAGAGCGTGATCAACTACTTCATATCATTTCATCATATAGTGTACTTGCTGAAGAACAGGCGATGCAAAATGAAGTGAAAGAGTTGCTTTATTACGTGCAACAGCGTCTATTCCTACGTTATAACGATGTGTTTACTGAATTTATTAATCCGGCGTCACTTCGAACGGATGGAAATGTGAAAACACAATTGCAACAGTGTGTTATGGAATTAGTAGCATTTATTCAGCATGATTTATTACAAGAAATGCGTGCGACATCATTACGTCTTGAAAAATGGATAGACGAAGCGATGAAGCGTGCAAAGGACGAAATTGTAGTGAACTGTAAAGTAGAAAATCAATCAATTTCTATGAATGGAACAGTGGAGTATGAATATAAAGATATTACACATAAAGAACCGTTCCCTTCAGTTGAAATAAAAGATTTCAAAAAAGCACTGGCACATTTTAAAAATGAAAAAAGCTTTTTTGAAAAAAATGATAAAGCATTCATGCAAGAAGAGGCTAAAGTTGTATTAGAACCTTTCGTATCAAACTATGTAGCTGATGAAAAAGATTTATTTGTTCATCATTATAAGCAAGAGTGGGATTTGAAATGGAACTTATTCCAAAAAGTAATGCAGCAAGATGTGATGAATTATTATGAAAGTATATTATTTGCATTGGCTGAAACGATTGATGTATCTCTATATGAGCAAAGTAAAGAACAATTGCACAAGCAGTTAGTAGAGATTGAAAAAGAAATTTATGTTATATAGTCGTTATGAGAAAAAGATTCGTTCAATTTTCTTTTGCAGTACAGTATCTAAAGATTTTACAAATCCAGCAAATTCATCGGTAGAAATCATATGAGTAAGAACGAGTCGTCTGCCGTCTGGTGTTTCACCGCATAAGACGAATGAAGAAAATTCATATGTTTTATTTTCTACTACTAATTTTGGATAGGAATACGTGTCGCTTTTCTTCTTCTTTCCATCAATAGAGATGACGTTGCATTTTTTCTCATTGTTGTCCATGATGAACCCCTCCTTTCTATTACTTATGGTAGACAAGGAGGGTTTAGAACAATAGAGAAAGGGGAATTTTTATGGGTGTAGTAATAGAGTATATTTCGAAAGAAGAAGCTATACCGAAGTCTTTATTGCTACTTGCTGATCCAAGTGAACGGCAAATAGCTACATATGTACAAAGAGGATTAACATACGTAGCAAAGCAAGAGGGTAGCGTTATCGGTGTATATGTTCTTTTGGAAACAAGGCCAAAGACGATGGAAATCATGAATATTGCGGTTGCAGAGCATGTGCAAGGAAAAGGGATTGGAAAGAAGCTAGTAAGT
The DNA here is from genome assembly GCF_053345735.1 of Bacillus sp. D48C. Taxonomy (NCBI): domain Bacteria; kingdom Bacillati; phylum Bacillota; class Bacilli; order Caryophanales; family Bacillaceae; genus Bacillus; species Bacillus sp. D48C. The sequence goes on along the minus strand of NZ_JBKFAQ010000016.1, from coordinate 87,724 downwards.
CATGCTGTAGAAACTGCTAAAGGATATGGTATGTCAAAACTGGAAGTTGGTACAGGCAATTCTAGTGTTTCACAACTTGCTTTATATCAAAAATGTGGATTTCGTATTTTTTCTATTGATTTTGATTACTTTTCGAAGCATTATGAAGAAGAGATTATTGAAAATGGCATTGTATGCCGTGATATGATTCGGCTTGCAATGGAATTGAATTAGAACGTATAACTTATTTAGGGGGAAGAGAAGATGGAAGTACATAAAGCAATTACAGCACATTCTCGTAAACAAAATGAAAGTGTAAAAGCATGTTTACAATTAGATGCGCAGCGTGAAGCAGCTATTGAAGCAGCCGTATCTCTTGCGTCAAATGGGAAAGAATTTTCGGTTGATGTCATTAATGTTGTAACAAAGCAAATTAATGATCTTGCAAAAAATGGTGTTACCTTGCAGCGTAAATATGTTACAGAAGAAATGGTTATGGAGTATGTAAGTCGTTTACAAGAGAAAGAAGGTCGTTAAAGATGATAGTTACAGTCGAATGGTTACGTGAGCATATAGAAGATGAGAACGTCCGTGTAATCGATTGTCGTTTTGATTTAGCGAATCCTAATTGGGGTAGAGAAAAGTATGAAGAAGAACATATTCCTCATGCTTTATATTTTGATTTGAATTTAGATTTATCAAGTCCTATAGTAGAGCATGGTGGCCGCCACCCGTTGCCAAGCATTGAAGAGTTTGCGGACAAGCTTTCGGAGGTTGGTATTGATGAACATACGACAGTAATTGCGTATGACAGTCAAGCTGGTGCAAATGCTGCTCGTTTATGGTGGTTATGTAACTATGTAGGACATGAGAAAGTATATATATTAGATGGTGGTTTCCCGGTTTGGAAAGAGAATGGACTACCGACAACAACGGAAATTCCTGTTGTTATACGAAAAACATTCAAAACAAACATACAAGATCATATGCTTGTATCGATGGAAACAGTAAGAGAGAATATCCAGGCAGGTGCAGATGTTACGTTAATTGATTCAAGAGAGCCAAAACGTTATGCTGGTGTAGAGGAACTTGTCGATCATAAAGCAGGACATATTCCGACAGCAGCAAACTATTTTTGGAAGGATGGAATGTTGCAATCAGGACAATTTAAGAATGAAGCTGAGCAACAAGGACGATTCCAAAATCTGTCGAAAGATAAGGAAACCATTGTATATTGTGGTTCTGGTGTTACGGCATGTCCAAATATCATTGCGTTAAAATTGGCTGGATTCCAAAATGTTAAATTGTATGCGGGTAGCTGGAGTGATTGGATTTCTTATCCAGAAAATCAAATTGCAAAAGAAGAAGATTAATCACTTGCATGCAAAAATAATTTGTATTAAAATAAGGTCACAAGCAAGAGATTGCTCGAAAAACTTTGTATTTTACACATTGGAAACAATGTGATAATATAACGACAAGTAAATAATACATCCTGCGGTGTACGTAACTTATTTATGTCTAAAACCGATGTTAGTTATACGGAAGCTCAATATTTAGCGACCATCATCAAGCCTTCCTTGTGGAGGAAGATGTACGGTAACTGTGAGGGCATCCACCTGCGAGTAGCGGGTTTTTGGACATTTACGAGGAGCGGCACGTGCGGGGGTCTTATTTCAACTAACCTTATATAAAATTCCTACGGTGTACGTAGCTTATGCATGTCTTAAACCAATAAGTTTAATATGGAAGTTCAATATTTAAATGTAGCTAACATGCCATCTTTTTAAGAAGGAAGTTACAAACATTTGTGAGAGCATCCACCTGTGAGAGCAGGTTTATGGACATCTAGAGAGAACGGCATATGTGGGGCTATATAAAAACCTTACGTTTTATACGTAAGGTTTTTTTGTTGCATAGATATATCAATATTATCTTGATTCACCTGTGAAGTTTCCGTAATAAATGTAGCACTTTCTGTCTTCATCAATCTCTCTTGAATCCAAGGAGAATTCCATAGACATGCCGTCTCGCTGAATATATATAATATCTGAATGAAGAGATGGTAAAATTTCTTCGTAGTTCCATACATCTTGACTATCTACTAAGCTTGAACTCGTTTCACTTAGTTCTCTAATTTCAAAACCGATGTGGGAGTATGTAGGGTCTGAAGGGTCATTGGCGAAAACTTCTTTTTGAATATAAATAACTGCTGTTCCGTCTGGATCAACCGAAGTTGCAGTAACAACATAAGTATTTTTCTCTTTAATAAAATATTCACAAGTCATGCGTGCGATGATTTCAGAATTAGAAATATTGGCGTAGTTCCATAAAGCAGGATACCCTTTCGTTTCATCATTAAGTCGATATTCTAAGCGCATTTCATCCCTCTTCTTCCTTTTTCTTCTACTTTATCATGCCATCCTATATAATAGGAATAGAATTTAAAAAGGGGAGTGCGAAGGTGACAAAAACGAAATGGCTAGTAGGTGGTGTCGTAACGTCTTTAATGACTGGCACTTTATTTGGTTGCGCACAAGATCTTCCCCCAAAACCGAATGATAATAGTTGTTCTGATTGGGATTGGGATGATGAACTTGGGGTATGGCAGTGTGATGATAGTAGTTCAGGTTATCGTGGGCATTATTTCTATGGTGGGCGATATTATCAAAATAAATCCACTTTTAAAAATTCATCGGCGTTTAAATCGTATCAATCGTCTGCTGAATTTAAAGGTGGAATTGGAAGCGGTTCAAAGGGAGGATTTGGGGGATAAAATATGTCGCAATACATAAGGGATCGAAAAGATTTTTATTTAAAATATCCGAATTTTTGGTCGGATTTATATGAATGTGAATATAGTTTGTTTCATGTTTTTTCTATAACAAATCAGACTTTGGAACAATTACACTTAGCGACTGAACGAATGGGTAAAATATTTTTTAAGACTGCTAGACTTTTGCGAAATTTAAGTGACGAACAGATTCTTGAGCTTGGTTTTCCTCCTGCGAGCTTATCATTCATTAGAATGAAAGGATTATATCCTGAATCTGTTATTTCACGATTTGATTTCGTTATAACGGTTGATAACCAAATTAAAATGCTTGAGTTTAATAGTGATACACCAACTTTTATTATGGAATGCTTTCAAATGAATGGAAAAGTTTGTGAAAACCTAGGTTATGATGATCCAAACTCGGATCAAGAACGATTACTATCTTCTGGTGTTACGAAAGCTGTAATGGAAGCGACAAAGGGATTAGACAATCCAAATGTTGTTTTTACAGCACATCATGAACATATTGAGGATTGGAATACGACTATGTATTTAAGTCAGTTATGCCATGTTGAAAATAAAGTAGTGCCAATGTCAGAACTTAGAATTACGAAAGGTGCTCTAGTTGATAAAGATGGGGCGAAGATTGATGTTTTATATCGTCAAACATATCCGATAGAAGATTTAATTGAGGATCAAGATCCTGAAACAGGAGATTTGGTAGGTGTGGAACTGCTGCAACTTGTAAAAGCCGGAAAGCTTTTTATAATAAATCCTTTGTCAGCATTTTTACTTCAGCCAAAATCAATTCAGTGTCTTATTTGGGGGTTAGCAGAAGAAGAAGTCTTTTATACAAACGAGGAACAACAGTGGATTAAAGAATATATGTTACCTACATATTTAGAACCAGATTTATTTTTAGGAAAAGGTTCTTTCGTTCAAAAACCTTCATTTGGTAGAGAAGGAGATACAATTACGATTCGCGATAAGGATGAAAATATTATGCTTCAAAATGCACATCAAACGTATAAAACTTCACTGCCGATATTTCAAAAGTATATAGAACTTCCAGTCGTATCCTTGGAAACAGAAAAAGGGATGGAGAAACTGTCGTATGTGTTTGGTTCTTTTTTAATTGCTGGAAAAGCAAGTAGTATCGGTATTCGCGCGGGAGAAAAGATTACAGGAAATGAATCGTACTATTTACCGGTAGGTATAAAAAGGAGGGGGAAAAATGATTAATTTTTTATCATATTTAGCAGTAACACTCGGACTTTTATGTATTGGTCTGTTCTTGATGGAAGTGACAACGAAAGTTAAGGAATTTAAGTTAATGGCTCAAGGGAATAAGGCGGTAAGCTATGTGCTTGGAGGACGATTACTTGGGTTAGCTATTGTTTTATATTCGACAGCAGCTAATTCAATTTCACTTCTTGATATGATTTCGTGGGGAGCAGTTGGGATTTTGGCTCAAATTATCGTTTTTTATTTAGCTGAGTGGCTTACACCACGCTTTAATATAAACAAAAGTCTTGAAGAAGATAATCAAGCAGTCGGTCTTTTTCTTATGTTTTTATCGCTTTCAATTGGGATTGTAATTGCTGGCTGTATAACTTATTAAAAACTTTACGTTTAAACGTAAAGTTTTTTATTTTATTCCGCTATTTGCCGGGCAGCCCGATTGGTGAGGGCTAATAATCAGTGGGGGATGAACAAAACCCCACTGATTAAAGTTTCACTTTATATATGTTAGTTTGCCATACCTTTTGAAAAAATTGTAGGCTACGGTTGACATCTATTTTAAATAAGAGTAACATTTTCAATGTAATGAAAATAAGTCTCTGTTAGGTGAGGCTCCTGTATAGAGAAATGCTACTGCCCAAAAATGTCGAGAGACGCCAATGGGTCAACAGGAATGATCGAATTAAGGTTTTTCTTAACGTAGCTGGTAATGTACCTATGCTATACAGTGCTAAAACTCGGTGAGGGAGAGGTCCGTAGATTTCTAATTATATTAGAAATCGTTTATTTGTGTATGTAATGGCCACTACTCTCTTAAGGGTAGGGGTCTTTTTTGTTACCAAGCTATGAGTAATTTCATAGTATAAACTATAAAATTAAACGAGGAGGTGAGGAGCATGTCAAATTCTGACTCGGTTCCGTTACCCATATACTTCAAATCAAAAATATATGATGTAGGCAGGAAACGATTTGTTCCTCCCTCTATATTTATCACAATGTAGCGTTTATAAAGCGCTAGACACTTTCACAGTAAAGTGGATAAATTGAGAAACAAAGCGTTTCTTCCTATGTTGTAAAGGAGGAGACGATAATATGTTATATGCAAACAAAACTGTGGGTAACACGTCATATAAACTAAGTAAAAAATCAATAAAAGAACAAACAATGCTTCAAAAAAATAAAGATTTATTAATTGAAATTGCAACAAGAGATGTAAAATCTGTATTTGCATATTTTAAAACAACAAGAGACGGACTATCAATGAAAGAGGCACAAAAACGTATTCAAGTATATGGCCGAAATGAACTAACTTCAAAAAGAGCACTTCTTGCAGAAGTAATGATGAAGCTTGGTGGCATGATCCCAGGTTTTTCAAAACAACGTGTGTGTGATGAATTACAACGTGAAACGATTACTGTATCTAGAGTAGAATGTTCTAGTAGTACAGGGCTAAATAGTGAACTGAAAATGATGGAGATACCAGTGCAAGAACTTGTACCTGGAGATATGATTTTTCTTTCGGCTGGAGATGCTGTGCCAGCTGATGTACGTATTATTTATGCAGATGATTTATTAGTAAATGAGTCTGTGTTAACGGGAAACGAAGCGAGTATAGAGAAGTTTGAAAGCTGCTATCACCTTGAACGTAAACGATTTATTCCATTAAAACGGATGAAAGATTATAATCCACTTGAGCTTGAAAATGTATGTTTTAAAGGTTCGCATATTGTTAGTGGAAATGCAAAGGCTGTCGTTGTTTCTACTGGAAAAAATACGTATTCAGGCATATTGCATACTTGTTGTAGTAGGATGTCTTAATGTGTGAATGGTGCTAAATATACAAAAACCATGTATAATAGACAAAGTTGAGCAAAAACGTAGAATGGTAATCTATTTATATAACCTTACGTGATAACGTGAGGTTATTATTTTTTTAATAGGAGAGGAATTATGAAAAAAGTATTATTAGTTGATGGTATGGCACTATTATTTCGTGCTTTTTACGCAACAAGTGTCTACGGACAATTTATGAAACGACAAGATGGAACCCCTACGAACGGGATTCATGGTTATATGAAACACTTGTTAACAGCTACGCAAGCGATCGAACCAACACATATCGTTACATGCTGGGATATGGGAAGTACGACATTTAGAACAGAATCGTTCTCGAATTATAAAGCAAATCGTGCAGCGCCACCAGAAGAATTAATTCCTCAATTTGATTTAGTGCAAGAAATGACTGCGAAATTATCCATTCCAGTTATCGGTATGAAAGGCTACGAAGCCGATGATTGTATCGGTACGCTTGCAAAACAATATTGCAATGAAGCTGAAGTTTATATTTTAACTGGTGATACAGATTTACTTCAACTTGTTGATAAGAACGTTACAGTTATGCTTCTGCGTAAAGGAATTGGAAATTACGAATATTACACACCGGAGAAAATCATGGAAGAAAAAGGTGTAGAGCCGTGGCAAATCGTCCATGCAAAAGCTTTCATGGGAGATACAAGTGATAATTATCCAGGTGTAAAAGGTATCGGTGAAAAAACAGCGTATAAGCTTATTCAAGAGCACGGAACAGTATCCGCTGTACTAGAAAATGTAGAATTATTAACGAAAGCGCAGCGTACGAAGATTGAAAGTGATTTAGAGAACTTAAATATTTCGTTGCAATTAGCACAAATTCACTGTGAAGTTCCAATTTCATGTGCACTAGAAGAGGGACTACACACAATGGATGAAGAAAAACTTAAATTTGTTTGTGAAGAAATGAATTGGGGAAGACCTGAAATATTAATAAATATGCTATAAATAGTTTAGAAAGAGGGATGTTGCATAAGTCGAACTTTGACTTATGCAACACCTTCTTTTTGTTTTTATAAACAGTATTATAGTAAATAAAATTATGTCGAAATCAATTTTAAATATATAAATGTTTCGACAAGATATAATGATAAAAGTTGATGGAAATAGTAATTTTTATAATGAAGTGAATTAATTTCAACATAGTTTTAGAGAGTCTTTTTTTCGTGTTCACAAAGTTGTCAGAAAATAAACGGAATTTTCATATGAAGTTCAAATAGAATTCACAACAATCAATTATTATAAGGACACACAGATAATTCTTTATCTTTTATATAAACCATCCCCCAAGGAGGACAATGAAAATGAGAAAAAAAGTGAGAAAATCTTTTAAACAATTATTAATTGAAAATAAACAATCACTATTAAATAATAAAGAAAATATGAAAGAAATTGAAGAAAGAATTGAGAAACGACATGTAGCATATAGTGGTGCCAGTAATTAAATAAAATAAAAAAGATAGCCTATATAGGCTATCTTTTTTATTTTATATTGAAAAAACGCTATGCATCTCTTTAATTTTGTAAATATGCAAGATATTTTTATAGTGTTTTTCTATCAATATTACTCATTTTTCGAGGTTGAAATTGGTATATACCAATTTTTGAGATTTACTATTCATAATATTACAAAAAATGTTACAATACACTCAAATTTATACTATAAAATCATTTTAATATGAAAAATTGGAATGAAAAGAAAGGAGAGGAATATGAATAAAGATGTCGCTTTGAAATGATTAGTATCATTTCATTAGGAGTTGATGTAAAAAGATGAAGAGATACGAAGAATTGGACTCTATAAGAGGGATTTCTTCATTAGTAGTAATGATTGGTCATCATTTAATGATTTTTTCAGCATTTCAAAATTACAGTTATGAAGATAATAAACCATTTGTTGTGTATCTATTAAAAGAAACACCTGCTCGTCTAATTTTTAGTAGTGGTAACGAATCTGTTATTATCTTTTTTGTTTTGAGCGGATTTGTTTTGTATGAATCTATTCAAAAAAACTATAGTAGCTATGGGTCATACCTTTTAAAACGTATATGCAGAATATATATTCCTTATATTGTGGCAATAATTATAGCGATTATATGCCAGACTACAATTAGTGAATATGGTATTTCTTATTTAAGTGAATGGTTTAATCGCTCATGGACGATTGAAAGTTCTTCAAGCTTAATCGCACAACATATTTTATTGGTTGGGAAATATAATACAGATGCATATAACGGTGTGATTTGGTCGCTTGTCCATGAAATGCGAATATCAATAATTTTCCCGTTAATTTTGATGATTTGCTTACGAAAAACGTTAAGGGGTTCATTACTATTATTGTTTAGTTTTAGTATATGTTCTGTCATCATATTATTTTTGTTTCGTTCGGGCTTAACATTAACAAGCTATGCATTAACTTTGCATTATACGGTGCTATTTTTACTAGGAGCACTAGTTGCGAAGTATAAAAATAATTTAATAGTTTTTTATAGTAATTGTACTAAAAACACGAAAATTGCATGGTTTTTATTTGCGATTTTACTTTTTATGTATGAAGGGCTTATTGGAGAAATGAAAGTGCTCAATAATTTTATATTTCGAGACTATGTAGTGGCGATAAGCGCATGTCTATTTGTCATATTAAGCTTGTCAATATCAACTTTGTCGTCCTTACTACGTAATAAATACTTGTTATATTTGGGGAAGATTTCTTACAGTCTTTATTTATATCATATTATATCGTTATTTTCCCTTATATACATGCTCCATAAAATATTACCGTTGCCTATTATTTTAATTTTTTCACTTGTTTTTTCGTTTATATTTGCAATGCTTTCGTATATATATGTAGAAAAATTTGCATTGAGAGTCGGAAAGTATGTAACAAAACAAGTGGATAGAAAGGAGAAAGGGTTATCTGTAAAGAGTGACTTGCAGGATGTTATTCAGAAAAGGGCGGTGAAATAATTGAAGCAAGAAATGAGTATAAAAGATTTTCAACAATTATTGAAAAGAAGATTCGTAACGATTATTTTAACGATGTGTTGTTTAACCGCTTCTTTAGTTCTTATCTCTATGTATGTTTTAAAGCCGTCATATCAATATTCAACGCAAATTCTTGTTGGGAATTTAGATGAGTTTAATAAGGAAAATTCAACAAATAAAACACAAGAAAATAAGCAACTAGTAACATCGTATGTCGATATTTTAAAAAGCCCATTAATTATTTCAACAGTTAAAAAAACTTTGAAATTAGAGCAATCAAGTTATGAATTAGCACAAAAAATCTCGGTGGTAAATACGGACAACTCACAAATTGTAACTGTTACAGTAAAAGATTCCAATCCGAAAGTCGTGAAAGACATAGTAAAGACATTGGCAGAGCAATCACAAAAAAGCTTTCAACAGTACACAAATGTACAAGGAGTGAAAGTATTAACTGATCCTGAGTTACAGGAACAGGCCGAAAAATTGTTTCCGAAATTTCAACTAATCATTCCTATTTCTTTAATTGTTAGTTTTTTTGTTGGTATAGGTTTAGCTGTATTTCGAGATTATTTTGATGAACGTATATACGTGGAACAGGATTTAGAGAAAATAACTACAGTTTCTGTTATTGGTTACATAAATATGAAACCGAATAGAAAAAAGAAACCTACAGAGGTTGATAAACAATCATCTATATATCGAGGTGAACATGTCGATGTTTAGGACAAAGAAACAGCTGCCATTCAATATGCATGATGATCTGATGAAAGAGCAGTTTTATACGGTATATCACGAGCTGAAAAAATCTGGAAAACAACTGTTCACAGTTAGTTCAACGAAGGACAGAGGTGTTGTTGCCTCGCTTATAGTAAATATGGGGCTAGTGTTTGCGGAAATGAAGAAAAAGGTGTTACTTATTGATGTGAATTTTTCTGACCCTAAACTACATGTATTATTACAAAGTAATCACATGATAACAGTAAACGATATAATAAGTTCTTCCCCCTGCAATTATGAATCTTTTTCTAGTAATTTGTCTAAATACTTATATTGTATTCCTGCAAAAAAAACAGTACACACAGGGACACCCTTAATTGCTATGGATGAATTTGATAATGCGATTGCTAAGTGGAAAGAAGATTTTGATTACATTTTCTTTTATTCCTCTGAAGTATTTGACCTTCCTGCTACGCACATTATTGCAGGGAAGTGCGATGGAGTGGTTTTAGCAGTTAAAAAGCGAAAAGATTCACTACGTACAGTGCAAAAAGTAATAGCGGATATAAAGAGAAAAGAATGTGAATTAATAGGTATAATTTTATATTCTTGAATGTGGGGGTAACGATCCATGATTCGTGAAACAAATCAAGCCAAGTTGTATACGATTCCGGCTCAAGAAAAGCCTAGCATATTGAATCGAAGTGTAAAACGCTTGTTTGATATTATATTTTCAATCATATTGTTACTATTAACGATACCAATTATGTTGTTCTTTTGTATTATGATTACTTTAGAAACATCAGGGGCTCCAATTTACTTTCAAGAACGTTTAGGTATAAACGGGAAGAAGTTTAATGTATTTAAATTAAGGTCGATGGTAAAGGATGCTGAAATGAACGGACCACAATGGGCAAAAGAACATGATCAAAGAATTACAAAAGTTGGATTGTTTATAAGAAAAACGAGAATTGATGAATTACCACAACTCTTAAATATTTTAAGAGGAGATATGTCTTTTGTAGGTCCTAGACCAGAGAGAGAGTTTTTTTATAATGAATTTGATGCGTATATTCCAGAATTTAAGGATCGTTTAATGGTAAAACCAGGCTTAACAGGATGGGCACAAATAAATGGAGGGTATAATCTTGATCCAAAGGAAAAGTTGAGGTTAGACATGGAGTATATTGAAATGAAAACGATTCGGATGGACATCCGTATTTTATGTAAGACCGTTTTAATTGTATTGAACGGTAATGGTGCAAGATAAATATATATGTAAACAAACAACATATGTAAGTAGGTTACTTGCAAAGGAGAACTGGTATGGGTAGATCTATTCTAAATAATATTATCCATCTATTTTATAGCACGATTTTAGCTAACCTTCTTCAGGCTGTCAGTTTAATTGCTTTAGCAAACTTTTTTAACGCACAACATTATGGGATGTTTAGTGTTGCCATAGCAGTGACGTTTGTTATGTTATTTTTTACAGACTTAGGACTTAGTAATACATTTCTTCGAGAAGGGGCAAAGGATGGAGCAGATTTAGAGAAGATTTTATCATCGTATATAAAAACAAGAATGATTCTACTTATTTTTATTTCTATCATCGGTTATATTTCTATTCATTATATGTATGTAGATAAAAATTTAATTTATATGATGATAAACGTAATGTTTTTCATGTTAATAGGATTAACTTGGCAAAACATAGGGATTGCCTATTTTCAACTGACGGAACGTATGAAGTATATAGCGCTCATTAAAGTTGTATCATCATCGGTTGTTATTATAATTACATGTTTTTGTATTTTCGGAGAGTTACCGGTGTATGTAACGGCTCGCTTATATGCTTTTGGGTATATGATCGGCGGTTTATTCAGTATATATATCATGAGAAGAAAGACGAAAATGAATATGAAAGTCGTAATTCATAAAGCGTTATTTTGGCAATTAACTCCTTTTATTATTAGCGGTTTTTTAATAATGGGTACGCCACAATTAGCGCCTATCTTGCTTAACTATACATTGCCATTAAATATGGTAGGTGTTTTTGCAGTGGCGTACCGGATGCCAGCAGCTTTATATCAAGTACCGGGGGTAATTGCAGGTGCATTTTTTCCAGTGCTCTTTAAGCATTATAACCAGAATAATTTAGAAGAGCATACGAAATTAAATTTGCTTCAAATTAAATCAATGGCGATTGTAGGAATATGTATGACGATCGGTTTATATCATTTAGCACCATACTTTATTTCTATATTTTTTCATGAAGAATGGAGCAATGCAGTAGAACCACTCCAAATATTATCATTTCTTATTGTGCTACAAAGTTTAAATATTGCCATTGCTGACGGTTTAACGACGAGTGGATGTCAAAATAAAAGAACTGTTGTGCAGTGTGTAGCATTGGTGATAGGTGGGTTTATGCTTTATAGCTTTAGTAGTATTGGTGGAGTGATAGGAGCGGCATACGCTATGGTTTTATTTGAAATCGTCGCTTTAGTGGGATATATAGCGGTAAGTGTAGTGAAGAAAAAAATTGTATTCCAAATTGTAATACCGTATACAATTTATTTTGGTGTAACCTTTATTGGAGTGCAATATATAGTGCATACATATCATTTGATTGCGCTTGTTCTTAATATACTAATTGTAGTAGCTGCCATATTCCTATATGATTATGAGCTAAAAAAACTTCTTCTTTCTTTTATAAGAAAAATACGCAAAAAGGATTATATTACGAAACAGGGGATATAGCCTATGGGAAATAATATGAAAGTATCGATGGGATGGATTATTCTTCTAATATTATTTGTTATGTTAAGTAAATACAATTTATATATTGGATTTTCATTGAAGGTATATATGATTTTTTTAGTCATATATTTTTGTTTAACAATTAAAGACTTTCATATTCAAAAGTTATATTTTCATGAAGTTGTATTTTTACTGTTTTATTTCATTTATTGTTTAAGTGGAATTCTTTCTATGTATTTAAATGCTAGTATTCGTATGATTTTTGGCGTGCTACTCGTTTTAGGATGCTATTTTATAATGAGGAATTTATTGGGGAATACTGAAATAGTGGTACTTGAATCATCTATTGCTTATGTAGGAGTAGTATTTAATGTTGTAAGTCTAATACTCTATATAATCGGTTTACAATACTTTGGTTTATACGGTGGAGAAGAGAGAGAAATTTTTGCTGGGTTATTAGTTGATAGAGGATATCCACGGTTAATTGGATTGCTAGATGATCCTAATATTTTCATTTTCTATAATACAATATTTTTTATGTACTATATGACGAATTTACAAAATATCACCAATATATTAGGGTTGATTTTATGTGTTACGACGAGTCTATTAACCTTTTCAAGGGGCGGTATATTAGCTCTTGTACTTGTCGTTTTTGTATATATATGTATGTCTAGTTTCGTTAAAAAAGTAAAAATAATTATGAGCTTAGTATTGTTTAGTTTAGTTATTTTTAGTTTATCGAATAGTGTAATGGGGGGCCAATTAGATGACATATTAAATAAACGAATCTCTGATTTTTCCCATGATAATGGAAGTGGTAGATTTACATTATGGGAAGCTGCTTTTAAATATTATTTATCCAATCCATATATCGGAATCGGTGCTTTTAACTTTTCGAATTATTATGAGTATCAATTTAATGAAAAATTATATGTACACAATACATTTTTAGAAATTTTGTCTGAATCGGGTACAATTGGTTTTCTTCTATATAGCGCGTTTTTATTCATATTAATGTTCAAGCTAGCGCAGCATACTTTATTTCGTGAAAAACCATACCTTCTATTGACTATGATTGCATTTTTATTTCAGATGATGTCATTGTCACTCATTATTAACGAAGCGTTCTTTTTATTTTTAGCAGTTGTTGTGAAGTATATTTCAATATATGAAGGAAGGAGAAAGATAGATGGTAAAATGTCTATCAGCACATAACGAGCCGCCTTATGTTTCTGTAATAACACCTTCTTATAATAGTATACGATTTATAGGTGAGACAATTTTATCTGTACAGAATCAATCGTATGAAAACTGGGAAATGATTATCGTTGATGACTGTTCAACCGACCAATCTGCCGCAAAAATTAAAGAGATAATAGAAGGAGACTCACGAATTAGGTTATTATCATTAAAAGAAAATGTCGGTGCTGCTAAAGCTCGGAATTTAGCGATTCAAGAGGCGAGAGGAAGGTACATTGCCTTTTTAGATAGTGATGATATATGGTTGCCGCATAAATTGAAGACACAATTATTATTTATGGAAGAAATGAATATTGCTTTTTCATATGCGTCGTATAGTTTAATTGATGAAAATGGTAATGAACTAAATCGCGAAGTGAGTGTACCAAAATCTGTTGACTATCATTATTTAGCAGGGAATACAATTATCGGGTGTTTAACAGTGATGATTGATCGTGAAAAAATTCCGTATGTCGAAATGCCTAGTATACAGCCGGAAGATACAGCGTTATGGTTGAACTTATTACATGAAGGGTATGAAGCAAAAGGGATACAGCAAGTATTAGCAAAATATAGAATTGTTACAAATTCTGTTTCTAGAAATAAAATTAGAGCAGCTTTCCGGTATTGGAAATTGTTAAGGGAACAAGAACGACTGAATTCGGTGCAAATTTTTTACTATTTTAGTAAGTATGCTTATCATGCTTATAAAAAAAATAAAATCAATGTAGTTGGGAAGACGCAATTATGAATATACTGTTGATGACAGATAAATTGATAACTGGCGGAGCCGAGAGCTATTTCTGTAAATTGGAAAGTAATTTGCATTATGAGGATTTTGAGATTTATACAGCTGCAGGTAATGGAGAACTATATGAATCTCTTACTAGAAAAGAAAATTTTATATTACTTAGTCGATGGAATCATTTGAGAAATATTTATTATTTACGAAACGAAATTTGTAAACGAAAGATAGAACTTATTCATGCAAATAGTTTGCGAATGGTATTATATGCTTTGCTACTTCAAAAGTTTATTAAAAAAAAGATAAAAATTGTTTATACGAAACATAATGTAACGATATTAGAAAAGAAAATGCCAACGCTTTTTCGTTATTTCATGAATAAATATGTGAACAATATTATTACAGTAAGTGAGTTTGAAAAGAATAATTTAATCTCAATTCATGTAGCAGAAGAAAAAATAAATACAATTTATAACGGTGTCGATATTGAAAAGTTTTTATTCCAGCAGAAAAAGAAAGAATCTACATATAAAATAGGGATATTAGCTAGATTATCCAAAGAGAAAAACCATCAACTATTTGTCAAAATTGCAAATGTGTTGAAAAAGAGACATGATTTTCTGTTTTATATTGCTGGTGATGGACCAGAGAAAGAATCGATTATGAAAGAAATAGAAAAATATGGATTGCGACAAAGTGTAAAGATGCTAGGAAATATTTCAGAACCGCATGAGTTTATAGGGAAAATGGATGCCTTACTTTTATTATCTTTTCGTGAAGTATTTCCAATGGTAGTAATTGAAGCGATGGCTACAGGGACACCAATTGTTTCAATAGATGTTGGCGGAATACATGAAGCGGTAATAGATGGAGAATCAGGTGTTTTGGTATCTGAATATTGCGAATTGGAATTCGCAAGTGCACTGGAGGAACTACAAGGGAATGAAGAAAAGGTAAATGCTATTAGACTCGAAGCACGAGAGAAAGCAGTGAGGTATTTCTCGTTAACTAAAATGATAGAAGAAACGAAAAATATATATGAATTAAACAAATGACCGGGTAGGTCGTTTGTTTTTTTTATTATAGAAACTTTTAAGAGAGAACTCACATATTATATGAAAAAGGTAATATGAGGAGTGAATTTATTTTGTCAGAATATATTTCTTCCCAAGAAGGTTGTGTGCCAGAAAGTAGCGTTCATATTAATTGTTTTGGCGCAGTTCCGAACTCAGGAAATGATAGTTCATTAGCAATTCAACAAGCTATTGATTATTGTGTAGCTAACCGAATTTCGACGGTAAGAATTACAGGAGTAAATACGTACAAAATTGTAAAGCCAATTGTTATTAAATCAAATGTAAGATTAGAGTTAGATCCTACCGTAACGCTGCAAATTGATGGGGATTTTAATGCATTTGAGCTACAAAGTAACGCTTCGGTAATTGGTGGTACTATTCAAGTTATAAATCCATTGTTTCAATCTGCTGTTATTTATGTTTCTGGTTCACAACAAATCGAAGTACCTAATCAATCGGTTATATCAAATATAAATATAGTAAATGCAACCCCATCGTATAAAGGAAAAGCTATACATTTTTATTGTCAAAAGGCATGGGATTTTATTAGTTTCTTTCAAGTTAAATTTATTCAAATTAAAAACTTTCAAACTGCAATACATTTGAAGACAGAATATATAAATGATATCAATACACCTTGCTGGATTAACGCCAATGTATTTCAATCTATATTTATTGATGGATGCGGGTATGGGATTGAAGTAGATGGAAATAGTGATTTGCCAAATGAAAGTTCAGGAAATACGTTTCATGATATTCAAGTGCAATGTAGACAACAAACGAAAAAAGTAATTCGTTGCTCAGGTGCGTATAATACATTTGATTGTATGATTTGGGATACGTACCGGATGAGTAGTGAACAAATTGTCATTGAATTTTCTTCTAATTCTCATCGTAACTACCTTTTTTCAAATCTGCTTTCGACAACTATTGTAGATAAAGGGCAATACAATGTTTGTAAGTCTACCTATGAAGAATCTCTTCGAATTCAGTTACCGATTACGTTAAATAAACCTCACTTAATAGGCAATCAAGATGATATATTAGTAAATGCTCAGCAAAAGTATATTGTTAAGCAAGTAAGTGGGAAAGTACCGTACGGTGGAAATCTCGCAAATTGCTTTAATTTAATAGATGAACAAAGTGTAAACTATATTGACGTTCCAGATAGTAATCCAGTTGTCATTGAACTGGATTTTACGAAAAAACCAATACAAATGTTAAATTGTTTTGGAATGTATTTTGGATGGGGAGAAAGCGCGAAAAAAATTAAAATTGAATATGCATTAAGCGCAACTGGAAATTGGGTTATCGCATCGGATGTTCCATTAAATGTAGGCGATACAATTATATCGAATATGAAGGCGAATCAACTATATAAAGTAAGAATTACATTAAGTGGTTATTCTCAAGATCATAAGCGTTTTCGAATTAATCGCATTTTTGCAAGGTCTTCTATGGAAAATGGGAATGCTTGGTTAGCTACAACTGGTGGAAGAATGTTTGGAGATATTGAAATAGAGGCAAGTAAAGGCATAATCATGAAGACAGCTAGTGGAGTGAAATGGAAAGTTACTATTAATGAAGCTGGCCAACTTATTACGACTAAAATAACTTGAGGTGATGCTTAATTGTATATCCTTGGACGAGTTATAACGTAGTGTGATAAAGGCAATGAAAAAGAGATTGTAATTTGGTTTCAACCAAACTACAATCTCTTTTTTAATTTAATTCCACCAAATCCAAGTCCAAAGGTAATTTCTTGCATTTTGGGGAGTAATCCGTATGAAGCGTTCACCGTCAAAGAAGCAATTTAAATTTGGAAGTGTTTCGTCTGGATTTTCTGGAACAAAGGTGACGATGTTTTCGTTGCTTGTAACGGTTACTGTAATTGGTGGATCGGTAGGCGAGACTTGAAGTTGTAACGAAATATTGGCCGTATTTTTAAATTGATTATTAATAGGTGGACTTATTACTTGTACGGTGAATAACACGATAATTGTTTCAGTTGGCTCTAAATTAGTGGCAACTAGGAAACCGATATTTGGGTTCGCTAGTGGAGAGCGTTCACCGTTAATAAAGACAGTGCCGTTTATAAATTGTAAACCTGCTGGAATGGTATCTTGTAAAGAAATATTTGAGAGTGAAATTTCGGAAGTATTTGTAATACGCACCGTGTAATCAAAGTATTGGTTTAAATAAGCGGAGCTGACGGAAGCGTTTTTCGTGACTGTTGCAGTTACAAATTGAACTGGTATACGAACAATATTTGAATTAACAATGAAAGTAATAATTGGATCCTGTGGTGTCAATTGAAAAGCAGCGGTAACTGTTGCAGAATTTATAATTGTACTGTTTGAAGGAATAGAAGTTACGAGAACTTGAAATGTTATAGTTGCTACTGTATCTGCAGATAAAGAACCAATATTAATACCAGTGTCTGGACGAACATTTTGAACCGAAGTACCGTTAATTGTTACGCTATTTTCTATAAATGTTGTACCAGCTGGAATGCTGTCTATAACAGAAGTACTGATTGTCGGAATGGGGGAGTGATTAAATACCGCTAATGTGAATGTAATGATATCTCCTATAACGACAATAGATTTGTCAGTTGTTTTTTCAATGCGAACCATCGGATCAATGACTGTCGTTGTAACGGTATTTGTTTGTTTTGTAATTGTAATAGGTGGTTTTGTTGGATCAATGATAACGGTATAGGAAACAGAAGCATCATTATTAATTGTAGATTGAAGAGTAGAAGAAGATATTGTCACTTGGAACGTAATAATAACAGATTCATTAGGAGCAAGATTTCCTAACGTAATACCATTTTCAGGATTTTCATTAGGCTGATTGATTCCGTTAATCGTAACACTATCAGCAACAAAAGTCGTATCTATTGGTACGGTGTCTATGGCAAGAAGGTCTTCAATCGTTACATTACCGCTATTCGTAATCGTAATTGTATACGTTAAAGTTTGACCAGGTAAGGCATTCGTTACATCAACAGATTTTATGGCAATGACATTATCATTTTGGACAGTAGTTGTGACGGTATTTGTTGTAGTCGTATTTGTAACGGGTACGTTATTTGGGTTGACTATATAGTTAAAAGTAGTAATTGCGTTGTTGTTTAGTTCATTTGGTGTTGGAATAGAAGTCACAGTTACTTGGAATGAAACGATAGCATCTCCACCAACAATTATAGTGCCAATTGGTATGCCGCTTACTGGATTCACTCCTGGAAGAGCTTCTCCGTTTACAATGACGCTATTTTCTATAAACGTAGTACCTTGAGGAATAATATCTTGAATGTTTACATCATTTGTTGCAACATTACCGGTTTGATTTAGTGTAATCGTATACGTTAACGTATCACCAACCGTTGCAAATGCAAGGTCAACAGCCTTATTACTATTCAAATTCGCGTGATTAATTTCTGTTGCGGCAGCTGATGAAATAATAGTTTCGGTAATAGGTGGTCGATCTGGTACCGTGTATTCATATTCAATTGTACTCGTGTTAGAGATTGGATTTGTTTGTGGAATCGAAGTAACCCGTACTTGGAATAGAATAGTTGCTGTCGTATTAGGCGGAATGTTATCAATTTGTATACCGTTAAGAGGGTTGTCATTTGGCCGAGCATTGCCGTTCACGATAACACTATTCTCTATAAAGCTCGTATTTGCTGGGATGATATCTGTAACAATAATGTTTTCGACTTGTATATTTCCGTTATTTATGATGGAAATTGTATAAGGGATGATAGTTTGTAAGTCAGCATATTGGATAGGCGTTGTTTTTGTCGCAATTACATTAGCAGAAATAACTTCAGTGAAGGTAATATTGCTAGTCGATATTTGTTCTTCCGCGTTTATTGTATAACGAGAAGTTGATTGATTTTGAACATGGCCGCTAGCAGGAAGAGCTACGACGGTAACAGAAAATGTGACTGGGATAGAAGTGTTAGGAGTAATCGTTCCTACAAGTATACCTGCACTTGGATTGGCGTTAAGCTGAGGAATGTTATTTACTAAAACGCTACCGTCAATAAAAGTTGTTCCATCAGGTATATTGTCTGTAAATACAACAGCAGTGGCATCCGTATTCCCTGTATTCGTTAAAGTTGTTGTATAAGTTAAAATGTCACCAATTGTTACAGAGGTCAAATCAACAGTTTTAAGTGAAACGATATCAGCATCATTAATTTGAACGAAAGTAGTATTGGAAGTAGTAGATTTTTGAATTGGTGCAAAGTCAGGATTGAAAATAAAGTCGTAGACGATGTTTGCAGTATTAGGTGCTGGATTTACAACAGGTAAATTCGTAACGGAAACTTGGAATGTTATTGTAGCTATTTGACCTGCTGCGACATTAGGAATGGAAAAGCCGATATTCGGATCTGCTGCAGGAAGTACAGTATTGTTAACTATTACACTTCCTGGAATA
Organism: Bacillus sp. D48C; assembly: GCF_053345735.1. NCBI lineage: Bacteria > Bacillati > Bacillota > Bacilli > Caryophanales > Bacillaceae > Bacillus > Bacillus sp. D48C. The sequence continues at coordinate 67,875 of NZ_JBKFAQ010000016.1, read as the reverse complement.
AATACTGTTCCATCCGCTATAGTATCTGTAAAAAAGATGGAGTTAGTTGTAGTCGATCCGTTATTTTGAATGAATACTGTATATTCAATGGTTTCATCAATGTTAGCTAATACAGTATTAGCGGATTTTGTAGCAATAAGAATAGCATCAATAAATTGTATATTTGTACTATTGGAAGATGTCGTTTCTGAAATTGGTGGTGCGCTTGGGTCTGGTTCATACTCATAGTGAATGACTGCGATATTATTAATGTTATTTTGTGGCGGTATAGAGACTACGCTTACTTGAAAAGTAACAATAATTGTATTATTTGGAAGGATAATATCAAGGTTGATACCGGTAATTGGATTTTCATTAGGTCTCGGTATGCCATCTACAAGAATGCTATTTGGAACGAATGTGGTCCCAGCTGCAATTGCGTCAATTAGGAGAGTATTTGTAATAGGTACTGTACCGGCGTTTGTAACTGCGACTGTATATGTGATGATTTGACCAATGCGTGTAATGGATCTATTGGCGGATTTAATGGCACTAACATTTGCCGTCCGCACTTCAGTATTTACTGCATTTGATAACGATCTACGCTGAATAATTGGAGAACTAGGGTCAATTTGGTATTCGTACGAAGTGTCTGAAATATTAATGACTGTATTGCCCTCTGGTATCTTTGTAAGTTGTACTTGGAATGAAATAGTGACTGTTTCATTTGGTTGTATCGTGCCGAGAGTTACTCCGTTTTCAGGATTAGCGTCAGGCTGAATTACATTATTTATTGCTAAGCTATCTTCAATGAATATAGTACCTTCTGGAATGTTATCAATGAAAACGGTATTGTTAGCTGGAACGCTTCCTATATTTTGAAGTGTATTTGTGTAGGTAATAATTTGCCCGATTGATACGAAAGTTACATTCGCACTTTTAACAGAAATAATATTTGCATTTTGAAGTGATGTTGTAACGATATTAGAATCTGCAGAACGATTTACTGGTGGGGCTGCAGGAATACTTACATATTGGTAAGTTGCTGAAGATTGATTTACAATTTCGGTTTCAGTAGGTGGATTATTTGTTTGCACTTGAAATAGTATCGTTTTGGAACTGTTTGCTGGAATTGTTCCAATCGGTATTCCGTTTTCTGGATTTACACCTGGCTGAAGGATACCGTTAATTGTGACACTATCGGGAACGAATGTAGTCCCAGCTGGAATAGAATCTGTGAAATTAATATTTATTGCGTCAACATTGCCGATATTTTTTACTTCAGAAATATAAAGTATAGTTCCGCCAATATCAACAGTTGTTGGATTGGATGTTTTTGTAATTGTCAATTGTGCTTGCACGAAATTTGTAATGACGATATTACTAGTAGATGTTTCAGTAATAGGCGGTTGCCCTGGGTCTGGCTGAATTGTATAAGTTGTGTTGGATTGATTTGTAATTGATTCTTGCGAGAATGAATCGTTAATAAGAATTTGGAACGAAATAAGGTGCGTAGCGTTTGCAGCTAGGTTAGGCAAAGTAACACCTACATTAGGATTGGCATCAAGTATAGCTGTTCCGTTAAGTGTAAAACTATTTTCTACAAAGGTAGTCCCTTGAGGGATAGTGTCTGAAAATGTGAGATTCGTAGTTGGGATATTTCCTGTATTTTCTAATGTTATTGTATAAGTCAAAATATCACCTGTTGTTGCTTGTTGTGCATTTACTGCTTTTAAAGAAAGGATAGTCGCATCCGAAATTTGTGTGAAAGCTGGATTCGAAGTAATTGTTCGAGAGATGATAGGAGCAGTTGGATCGGCGATAAAAGTATAGTCAATACGGGCTGTATTAGAAATTGGGTTCACGCTTGGAATAGATTGAACGATAACCTGGAATGTTACAGTGACGATTTCTGACGGTGCGATGGGGTTTAATGGTATTCCTACGTTAGGGTCGGCACCTGGAACGGAAACACTATTAATAGTTACGCTATTCGGAATAAATGCAGTTCCTTCTGGGACCAAATCTGTTAAAGTAACTGTATTTGCAGTAGTATTTCCGTTATTTTGAACGACTACTGTGTAAGTGATTGTACCGTCAGTAGATTGTACGAGAGAATCTGTACTTTTAATTGCGGATAACGATGCATCAACAACAGCTGTATTAACCGTATTAGACGAGGATGTTGCTGTAACAGGAGGTTGACTTGGATCGACAATATACGTGTAACTTGTAAGTGCTTGATTTATAATCGCTCCTTGCGGTGGAATAGAACTTGCAAGAAATTGGAACGTAATAGTAGCGGAATCACCTGGTGCGATAATACCAACTGGAATACCAAGAGTTGGACTTGCATCTGGAAGTGAAATCCCGTTGAGCGTAACACTATTTGGAACAAATAATGCTCCTTCAGGAACTCCGTTAATGAGTAATACAGAGTTTGCAGGGAAGTTTCCAGTATTCGTTAATGTTGCTGTATACGTAATTACATCTCCGATAGATACGATTGTTCGATTTGCTTGTAAAACAGTTGTAACAGTCGCGTTATTAATTTGTGTTGAAGCGCTATTAGAATTTATCGTACTTGTAACAGGAGGAGAGGCTGGATCAACGATGAATGCGTATTGAATAGATGCTACGTTTGTAATCGGATTTGAAGGTGGGGTTGATGTAACAATGACTTGGAAAGTAACGGTTAAGGAACTACCCGCGTTAACTGTTCCGATATTAACTCCGTTATTTGGATTTGCGCCTGGAAGGCTACTTCCATTTACAGTAAAACTATTTTCAACAAAGGTTGTTCCTGCTGGAACCATGTCTGAGAAATTTACATTCGTAGCGTTTGTATTGCCATTATTTTGAATCAAAACTGTATAAGTGATTGTATCTCCAATATTTGCAAAGGCTGTATTAGTAGTTTTTACAGCTGAAAGTATTGCTGAATTAATAGAGGTAACGAAGACGTTCGTTTCCACATTGCCAGGTTGAGCCTGTAATGCATTGCCTACGTTATATTGGAAGTTAACAAATCCTAAGTTTTGGAGTTCAGGTGTGAGCGTTGTTGGGTTGCTTACAATTTGAACTTGGAATACGATTGTTACGATTTGATTTGGAGTTATTGTATTTATGCCAACGCCGTCAATGATAGAAGCGGATGTTAATGGAGTTCCATCAACAACAACTGATCCTGCAACAAATTGTGTCCACGATGGTATAGGGTCTGAGAATACAACATTGTTAGCTGGGATATTTCCTGTATTCGTAATAGTTGTTGTATACGTAATCGTATCACCAATCGTTGCAAATGCTTTATCTCCTATTTTAATCGTATTTAAAATAGCACTTTCAATTTGTGTTGAAACGCTATTAGAAGTAATGTTTTTTGAAACTGGAGGATTAGCTGGATTAACGATATATTGAAAGCTAACGCTAGCTTGATTAGTAATTGGATTTATAGGCGGAATTTCATTGGCATTAATATGGAATGCTACGATGACAGATTCGTTTGGCGCAATATCACCAATTGGAACGCCTGTAATGATATTTGCATTTGGGATGCTAGTTCCGTTCAGTGTAAAACTATTCGGTTCAAAGGAAGTTCCGTCTGGAATAAGGTCGGTAAAAATAACATTCGTCGCACTAACATTTCCGCTATTTGTAATTGTAACGGTGTAGGTAATATCCTGCCCGATATCTACCGTAGATACATTTGAATTTTTTTGTGCAGTAAGGGTAGCGCTATTAATTTGTGTTGTCGTTGTATTAGATTGATTGGAAGTTGTAATAGGTGGCTGGCTAGGATCAACGACATAATGATATGTGATAGAAGCAGAGTTAGAAATGGGATTAAGTGTTGGAAGTGTAATAACAGTTGCTTGGAATGTAACGATTGCCGTATTACCACCATTAATGGAACCAATATTTACACCAGTAGATAAATCAGCGTTTGGAATGGTTTGCCCATTAACTGTGAAACTATTTGGAACGAAACTTAAATTACTATCAAGAATGTCAATAATAGTTACATCAGTTGCAGTCACATTCCCGGTATTAGGGAGGTTAAGTGTAAATGTTATTGTATTACCAACATCCGCGAAAGTAAGATCTGCTGTTTTTGTGCTAATAATAGTTGCGTTGTTTATTTGAAGGAGTGTAGTGTTGGAAGTAGCTGTACTCGATACTGGCGGATTACCTGGATCAACAGTAAACTCATACGTCGTTGATGCTGTATTTGGTGCTGGGTTACTAGGAGGAATACTGTTCACTGTCACTTGAAAGACGATACTATATATTTCATTTGGTGGAAGTGTTGCAAGTAATACACCTGTATTTGGATTCGCGTTAGGTTGTAAAACGCCATTGACAGTTAATGTGTTAGGAACAAATGTGAGTCCACTTGGTAATACATCTGTGAAAACAATGTTAGTTGCATCGGTATTTCCTACATTGGTAATAGAAGTAGTATAAAAAGCAGTTTGCCCGATATCTGCAAAGGATACACTTTCATTTTTCGTCATGGATAATATGGCTTCTTTAATTTGCGTTGAAACAGGATTGCTAATTGAAGTTTCTGCATCAGGTGGTGAGACTAATTGGTACGATGTTGATGAGAAATTTACAATGGGGTTTTCCGTTGGTAATGACGTTACAGTAACTTGGAACGAAACGGTTACTGTAGTCCCGGCTGTTATAGTCCCAATATTCACACCATTCGATGGATCCGCATCACTTTGAGGAACCCCATTAATAGAGAATGTGTTTGCAATAAAAGTAGTTCCGCTCGGCATTGTATCTGTAAATATAACATTTTGTGCGGATGAGTTTCCATTGTTTGTTAAAGCGACAGTATAAGTGAGTGTGTCTCCAATACGACTAAAGGATTTATCGACTTGTTTTAATGAAAGAATGGTAGCTGTATTAATCGTAGTGAACACTGTGTTTGAAGTAACATTTCTTGAAACAATAGGGGCATTTGGATCAGCGATAAATGTGTAAGAAGCACTAGCGGAATTGGCAATAGGATTTTGAACAGGTGTAGAAGTAGCGGTAACTTGAAATGCTATAGATATTGAGCTGTTAGGAGCAATTGCTCCAATCGTTATACCTGTATTAGGATTAAGACCAATTTGCGTGATGCCATCTATTGTAACGCTATCAGTAATAAACGTTGTACCATCTGGTATAAGGTCGGTGAAAGTAATATTCGTTGCATTTGTATTACCATTATTCGTTAAAATTGTCGTATAGGTAATGGTATCACCTAGCGTTACAATTGTTTGATCAACTGATTTAATCATCATTATCATAGCATCTAATACAGGGTTTGTAACAATGTTTGTTGAAGTAGAAGTAGTAGCAGGAGTTCCGTTTGGATCAACAGTATAAGAATATAAAATTGTATCGTTACCCATAATTGAGCTTGAAGGGGGAACAGAAATCACATTTACTTGGAAAGTAACAGTTACTGTTTCACCAGGAGCGATATTTGGTATATTTACTCCGAGTGCTGGCTGTGCACCAAGCTGCTGGATGCCATTTATAGTGACCGAATCTGGTACAAAAGTAGTACTAGGAGGAATCGCACTTGTAAAAGTTATATTTGTAGCTGGTGTATTTCCTGTATTCGTAATAGTCGTTGTATACGTAAGTGTATCCCCGACGGAAATAATAGATTTATCAACACTTTTTGTTGTAGTTAATACTGCGCTATTAATGGTCGTTGAAACTGTATTAGATACAGCTGTTTGTAATGCAGACGGTTGGCTAGGATCAATCACATGTTCAAATTGTATGGAACTAAAATTAGAGATAGGATTTATACTTGGAATGTTTGTAACAAGTACGTTGAGAGAAATAACGGCCGTTCCATTTGGGTTTATATTTCCAATCTGTATCCCGCTAGCTGGATTTCCGATTTGCTGTGTACCAGAATCGTTTGTAAGAGTGCCAGATATGAATGTCGTTCCGTCAGGTAAAATATCTGTGAAAATTATATTTTGTGAAGTGACATTTCCAGGGTTACTTAATGTAATTGTATAAGAAATTGTATCGCCAATCGTTGCGAAAGTTTTATCTACAGATTTGATTGCCACAATTTCTCCGGAATTTATTTGTGTCGCAACGGGATTGGATGTCGTACTTCTTGAAACGAGTGGTAAATTAGGTCCTGTAATAAATTGATAGTCAATGGAGGCACTATTTACAACCGGTGAGTTTGGTCCACCAGGTCCAATTGTGAAAATTGGATTTGGAATACTAACTACTTGAACGCGGAAGGTGACGTTTGTAAAATCTCCTGCAATAATATCCCCAATTGGTATTCCATTCGCTGGATTTACCCCAGGCAATAAAACTCCGCCGACTCGAACGCTATCTTCTATAAATATTGTGTTATTTGGAATAGGATCTGTAAAAATGATATTCGTAGCAGTTGTGTTCCCTACATTTTCTAATAAAACTGTATACGTTAAAAATGAATTTCCAGGTGCTACGTCAGAAAATAGTCGATCCACACTTTTCGTTGCTTGAATAATTGCTTCATTAATTTGAACTAAAGTTGGATTACTTGTAGCTGTTTCTGTCATCGGTGGCTGGGTAGGGTCAACAATGATCAAGTATGTCGTACTGGATTGGTTCAAAGTTGGATTTGTAGCTGGTATTGAGCCAACGATAGCTTGAAAGCTAATTGTTGTCGTTCCTCCAACTGGAATTGAGTCTAAAGAGATCCCGCTATCTGGTCTAAATCCAAGTTGTGGGATGGTATTAATTTGTACGCTATCAGGAACGAATGAAAGTTCAGGTGGTAATATATCGATAAAAACAGGTGTGTTTGCGGTAGTATTTCCGCTATTAGTGAGAGTAGTTGTATACGTAATTGTATCGCCAACAGCGGCAAATGCACTGCTCGCAGTTTTCGTTGCGATAACGGAAGCTGAATTTACTTGCGTAAAAGTTGTATTGGATTGAACTGTTCGTGAAACAGGCGGTTCATTTATATCAACAATAAAGCTATATTGAAGCGATGATTTGTTCGGAATTGGATTAGGGTTTGGAAGCGTTGTGATGTTTACTTGGAAACTGAGTGTAACCGATGCATTTGAATTTAAGTTACCAATATTGATACCGTTTTGTGGATTTGCATTCGGGACGGTTACACCATTTATCTTAAAGCTATTTGGGACAAGGGTAGTACCGTTTGGAATTGTATCTGTAAAAACAATGTTGTTCGCAGTAGTATTTCCTGTGTTTGTAACAGATGAAGTGAATGTAATTGTATCACCAATTGTAGCGAAAGTTGTACTAGCACTTTTATTTATTACTAAAGTAGCGTCAATAATCGGTGTAACTGTTGTGTTTGTAACGGTACTACCAATAGCTGGCGTTTCAGCTGGATTCACTGCATATTCGTAGTTTACAAGAGCATTATTCGTTAAAGTTCCACTAGGTGGAATAGCCAGAATTTTCACTTGGAATGTAATGAAAGTAGTGTTTCCTGGTGAAATATCGTCTAAATGAATCCCTAATGAAGGATCTAATCCAGGTTGGGAAACGTTATTTATTGTAACGGAATTTGGGATGAAGGATGCACCTGGTCCAAGCCCATCTGTTAAAACTGTAGCGCTAGCAGGGATATTTCCTGTGTTCGTAACTGCAATTGTATAAGTAACGATATCTCCAATTGCAGCATTCGGTGTGTTCACTGATTTTGTAGCGATAATCGTGGCATTATTGATTTGAGTTGTTATTACGTTACTCAGCGCATTAGCGGATGCTGGAGGTAAGTTAGGATCTATGACATACTGATACGTTGTATTACTTTGGTTCGGGATTGGATTCGGGTTCGGGATAGAATTTACTTGTACTTGGAACGAGATGAGTGTATTTGCATTCGGATTTATTGGGTCGATTGCAATTCCGCTTGCTGGATTGACATTAGGCAGTGTATTCCCGTTTACAGAAACACTATTAGGAATGAACGATGTCCCGTTTGGAATTACATCTGTAAATATTACATTTGATGCAAGTGTATTCCCGTTATTCGTTAAAGTAGTCGTGTACGTAATAATATCATTTACGTTAGCAAACTGTTTATCTGCCGATTTAGTAGCGGCAATTGAGGCGTTATTAATAGTTGTCTGTACAGTGTTAGAAGCAACCATCTGCATCACAGCGGGTTTGGATGGATCATACGTATATTGGAATGTTGTGCCTGATTGATTTGTAATCGGATTTACAGCAGGGATAGTTGGTACAAAAACTTGGAATGCAACGGTGCGTGATGAATTTGCTCCTATCATACCAATCGAAATGCCGTTAGCAGGATTTGCATTAGCTATAGGGACATTATTAATCGTTACAGTATTAGGAATGAAGAGGGTACCCGCTGGAATGATATCTGTAAACGTTACATTAGCAGCAGGGATATTCCCGTTATTTGTTAAAATAGTCGCATATAATATGATATCACCGACATTAGCGAAGTTTGTGCTTGTTAGCTTTGTAGCAATGATATTAGCAGTATTAATTTGTGTAGTTACTATATTGCTAGCAGCGTTTCTAACAAGAGCAGGTAAATTTGGATCAGCGATAAAGCTATATTGAAGTGAAGCGCTGTTTTGAATTGGGTTTGGTGAAGGTAGCCCATTTGCACTTATTTGAAAAACAATCGTTGTAAAACCACCCGAAGGAATGGAGCCGACTTGAAGACCGGTACTGGGATCTGCACCTAGTTGTAAAGCACCACCTATAAAAATACTATTTGGTACGATAGTGGTGCCATTAGGGATTATATCAGTAACAATAACATTATTTGCTGTAGTATTGCCAAGATTAGCTAAAGAAATTGTATATGTGATTGGTTGCCCGACATCGGCGATAGTTAAATCTACTTCTTTGACAATAACTACATTAGCTAAATTAATTTGTGTACTTACAGTGTTACTTACAGATATTTCTATAGTTGGTGGATCTCCCGGATTTAGAATAAAACTATACTGTGTACTAGATGAATTTATCGTTGGGTTTTGTGTTGGTAAAGAGGTGACGGTTACTTGATAAGAGACGGTAAGTGAGCCGTTAGCAGGAATGGAAGGTAGTGGAACACCTATATTTGGATCTGCGTTATTTTGGAGTACACCATTAATAAGAAAAGTGTTTGGAATAAAGGTAGTACCGTCTGGATTTGTATCTACGAAAGTAGGACTATCAGCAGAAACACTTCCTGCATTCGTCAAAGTAACAGTATAAGTTAATATATCCCCTACGGTAGCGAACGCTTGATCCACTGTTTTTGCTGAAATGACATTTGCATCGTTTACTTGAGTAAATGTAGTGGTTGAAGTAGTGTTTTTATTTACAGGTGAAGCGTTTGGATCAACGATAAAGTTGTAGGAGACGAAAGCGCTATTTGAAATAGGGTTTGGATTTGGAATGCTAGTTATTACTACTTGGAATGAAGCTGTAATTGTAGTATTAGCATTGATGCTACCAATATTGATGCTAGCTGGTGTTATGCCCGGCTGAGTAACACCGTTAACTATAACACTGTTCGGTACAAAGGAAGTGCCATTCGCGATGGAATCGGATAGTAATACGTTGTTCGCTGCAACATTTCCATCGTTAGTAAGAGCAAAGGTGTAAGTTAATACATCGCCAACTTCCGCAAACGTCTTATCTACAGATTTATTAGCATGGAGATTTGCTAGTCTAATTGTAGATGTAACAGAATTAGAATTTGCTGTTTTTGAAGTTGGTGGCAGACTTGGATTTACAGTGTAAATGTAAGAGGCAAAAGCGTTATTAAGGATAGGATTTTGTGAAGTAATATTAATAACTGTTACTTGGAAAGAGAGGATAAAAGTAGCTCCAGCAGGAATTGTGCCAATAGGTAAAGCAACGAGAGAATCTACATTTTGCAAAACGCCGTTGAGCGTTACCGAACCTAATGTTAATATCGTTCCATTTGGAAGTGGATCTGTTAGTTGTACGTTATTAGCGGCTGTATTTCCACTGTTTGTAATAAGGATTGTATAACCTATCGTTTCACCAATTGTGGCAAATTGTTTGTTAGTTAATTTTGTTAATGTTACATTCGCATTGTTAATTTGAGTGGAAACGAGATTAGAAGAAATGTTTTTTGTAACGGGTGATTGGATAGGATTGACGGTATATTGATAAGAAGCATTTGATCCATTAGATACGACATTTGACGCGGGTATTGTGTTTATTACTACTTGAAATGTAACATTTTTTGTTGTGCCGCTTGGGATGGATCCAATGTTCACGCCGTTAGCGGGATTTGCGCCCACTTGTGTAGTGCCATCTATTGTTAAACTGTTTAAAACAAAAGTTGTTCCAGTAGGAATGACATCTGTAAAAATAATATTGTTCGCATTTGTATTACCTGTACCTGTAAAAGAAACGGTGTACGTTAGTGTATCACCAATATCTGCAAAATTTTTATCTACTGCTTTTACCATTGTTACAGTAGCGTTATTCACTTGAGTAGATACGATATTTGTCGTATCAGTCCCACTTACTGCAGGTTGATTTGGTATAGGAATATATTGATATGTTGTTGTTCCACTATTTAATATTGGATTTGTTTGAGGGATAGAAGGAACGAGCACTTGGAATGAAATAGTAGTAGTGGAATTTGCGGCAATCGAACCAATTGATATACCATTAGCGGGATTTGCTCCAGCTTGAGTAACTCCGTTAACAGTTACACTTCCTGGAATGAAAGTAGTTCCGCTAGGAATTGGATCCGTATATATAACGTTCGTTGCAGCGATATTTCCTATATTAGCTAAGGCAATACTGTAAGTTAATGTTTCACCAATATCGGTAAAAATTTTGTTGACTGATTTTGTTCCATTAATATCTGCCAGGTTAATTTGTGTCCCAGCAGAATTGCTTGTTGCAAGACCGTTAAAGGTTGTTCCTCCGGCGATAGGTGTATATTGAAATGTAATATTAGCGGTATTAGAGATAGGGTTTTGACTTGGGAGAGAAACGACAGTAGCTTGGAAAGTTACTGTACGAGAAGCACCATTATTGATTGTTCCAAGAGATATACCAGCGGCGGGATTTGCGTTTGTTTGCGGGACATTATCTACTGTTACAGTGCCAGGTATAAAGGAAGTCCCGTTAGGGAGAATGTCTGTAAAGGTAACATTATTCGCCGGAAGAAGTCCGGTGTTAGGGATCGTAACTGTATAAGTGAGAATATCTCCAATTGCAGCAACACTTTTATTCACGCTTTTCGTTGCTTGTATAGTAGGTGAATTTATGTTGATTTGTAAACCGACTGTATTTAACATATACGCATCTCCGTTAGTTGTTAAACGGATTGCGGCGGACACTTGTGAGTTTGTTAAATAAGGAGAAATATCAATAGAAGTAATATCCCAGCCCTGTCTCCCAGCGGAGATGTTTGTGCCTGTAGAAGCACTTTGATTTCGCGTTCCAAATGTCCCAGTTGTATCTAAGTTTCCAGCAGCATTATTAATTTGAGAACCGAAGAAGTTATTTACAGCATTATTTGGCCCAGATAAAGCATTTAATGAACTGAAATTTGGTCCAAATAATGCTTGATCCCCGGTTAAATCTGCATCTCCTTCAGTGGAGCTTAAGAATAATCTCCCGCTTACAGGTCCTCCTGCGGGTGTTAAAAATCCTGAAACAGCTACATCTGCACTACCAGTATCAGCAGAAACACGGTTACCAGCTACGTAAATGGTTAAGTTTCTTGCAGGCAATGTTCCGTTTTGATAAGCGACAATGAGTGTCCATCCAGCCGAGTTAATAGATCCATTTGAAGCATCTAAAGGATCAACAAGTCCAGGGACAGCTCCTGTAGTATAGGAACCAGAACCTCCCGCTTGAATAAGAGTTGTTACGTCTGCTGAACGAGTATAAAAGCCAAATGTAATAGAGTTTGAAACGAATGTTTGATTTGAAGCTGTAACAGCTGAAGGAGTAATTGAGTATGTTGAAACGGGTGTCGTAAATGAAACGGGATTTCCTAGAACACTTGTAATATTTTGATCGCGAGTTAAATAATTTCCTCCCCATATGAGTTCTGCGTAAAGAATAGTACTGCCAGCAGGAATATTTAAAATAGCGGTAGAACTATTTTGTGTATAGTTTAATGTTGTACCAGCAGGAAAAGTAGGAACTTGTAAAGCTGTATTCGTAGTTACGAACGCACCAATGGCCCCGATTGTACCAGCACGGTTTTGATTACTAATTTTACTTAAGCCTAAAGTATTACCTGTAATAGCGAGTGCGCCGTTAGTGGTGGTAGAAAATCGATTCGTAATGGGCATGTTGTCACCTCATTTACAATATAGTCTTGGTCAAAATAACATATGTGTGTGACAAATAAAGGGAAACATGTACAAGTTGATTTAGTAATAATGATTTAAATGTCTAGATAAGGGGATGGAGTATGATTGAATTGGAAATTAGGGTGGAGCGTCTTAGGAAAGAACAAATAGGCGATATTGTAGCGTTATCTTCTTATATTGGCTGGGATTATAACAGAGAAGAAATTGAAGCAGTTTTTAACTCAGGTATTGTATACGGCGTCTGGAATGAGAGAAAGGAACTTATTGCTAGCGCAGCAATTATATTATACGGGGAGGCGTTGGCATCTATTGGAATGGTAATTGTACATCCAGATTATAAGGGGAGAGGGATTGGAAAGATGATAACGAATTCATGTATGAATAGCGTATCAGCTCAAACTCCATGTATGCTTATTGCTACGGATGAAGGGAAGCCCTTATATGAAACATTAGGATTTAGGGTAGTAAGCTATGTTTCTAAATATATTTGTAACTCGTACAATGCGAATCATAAATGTGCAGAAAATGAAGAATATATGATGGTTTATAAAGAGAGTGATTTAGAAGGAATAATAAAAATAGATAAAGGCGCATTTGGGACAAGCCGAAACGAGTTTTTAAAACAAAGAATTATGCAAAGTGAGCAGTGTGTCGTTGTAAAGGATACGAAAGAAAATGTAGTAGGATACGGTATAAGTATACAAACGCCAGAAAATAAAATAATAGGACCAGTCGTTGCTAAAAATAATGCGATGGCGATGAGAATGGTACATGATTTAGCAAGAGGGCATAATGGAAAATTAAGAATGGATGTACCAGAAGGAAAGAACGATTTCATGAAAGAATTAGAGATTGCTGGTTTTAAAAAGGTGAATACACCACCAATTATGATGAAAAATAGTAATCGGTTAATAAAAAGAAATAGTGAACTATATAGTATTGCAGCACAAATTTTTGGATAAAGAAAGAATCCTTTTAAATGAAGGATTCTTTTTTGAGCTAATTTAATCACGATATTGGTCATGAGTTGGCTGAAAGAGGTCTTCCTCGATATCTCTCACCATAGAAAAATGATCAACGTTATAATGACCGTGTAAAGTTTTATTGTGATGAGCAATAATTTGCTCTGCAGATAATACGTTAGAATCAGTTGTGGAATGACCGTTTTTAATTAATGTAACATCAAATCCTTGTACAGTCGCAGTTCTAACTGCGGTGTCGATACAATGCTCTGTTTTACATCCACCGATAACGATATGGCCAATTTTCTCTTCTTTTAAAAGTTCAAGTAAAGAAGTGCCGTAGAATGAATTGGTTGCTGCTTTATTAATAAAGATTGCAGACTGAGGTACTTGAATTTGATTATGTACTTCAAATCCTTCTCCGCTGCCAGAAGCAACATCGATATCTCTTACGAAAACAATAAGAGCATTGGAATCTATTGCTTTCTGCATGGCTGTATTTAGTGTAGATAATAGCTCGATTTTACGAAAAACTTCATTTTCTTGCTCATTTCCATCAATTAATTCTTGTTGAGCGTCGATAATTAATAGTGCTTGTTTCATCGTGTCTCCCCTTTAATATGAAATAAGTTCCACTGTACATATTCCTTCAGATTGTTAGGAAATCCTCCATTGCAAGCGAATTAGAAGAGCGATTTACAAAGTTGTCAAAGAAATTTCATTCTCATAGCGTGTAAAAACATGTATGATAGGAGATGGAGAATTTTTGAGTAGGTGGGAATAACATGCAAACAGTAGAAGATTATCTTTCATTCTTACATACGAAAGGATTTAAATTATCAGAGGAAGCACAAGGGTTTATTATGTTCGGACAAGGATATACTGGTGCGTCTGATGGGATTGTGAACGCAGCAATAGAAGCGACAATTAAACATCAATTGCAGTTTGATGGTAGTTATTTCGTTGCGTTATTAGAACGATTGAAAGAGGAAGAAATTACAGATAAAAAAAGCGCTAAGGCTTTTATGCGGAAGTTACAAGCATAACTTCACGCAGCCTGCGCTTCTTTTTTTGTTTTGGAAGGCCATTCAACAAAAATCATGCCCAGGAAAATACATAGACATCCGATAATAGCAGAAATAGAAAGTTGTTCATTTGCAACGAGAACGCCTGTTAATGCAGCAAAAACGGGTTCCATTGCGAAAATAATTGCTACTCTCGTTGGAGAAGTGTGCTTTTGGGCCGATGTTTGAATGAAAAAAGCAATAGATGTTGCAAACAGGGCAGTTAGAAAGAGTGCGAATAAAAAAGATTGATTCGTCCATAGTGATACTGAAAATAATTTTTCCCAATCTTCAAACAAAAAAGCGCAAATAGAAGAAAATATACCAACAGCTAATACTTGAGATGTGCTTAATAATAAAGGTGATATTTTCTTAGAAAAGAAGCCGTTAATAAGAATATGGGCAGCGAAAGCGATTGCACAACCGAGAACAAGTATATCTCCTATATTTAATTGGAAAGAATCAGCAGCTGTTAATAAGTATAAACCTGCTGTTGCTACAGCAATACCAAGTACGATAAAAATGGTAGCTTTTTGTTTTAAAAAGATAAAAGACAAAATTGGTACCATAACGATACTAAGCCCTGTTAAGAAACCTGCTTTTGAAGAAGTTGTATAAAGTAAGCCAAATGTTTGTAATACATAGCCAACACATAAAAAGAACCCAACGATTAATCCAGCGAGGCTACTCTGTTTTATATCTTGTTTTGAAGTGTTTTTTGAGAAAATCATTTGAACGAATAATAAAATAATTCCAGCGAATAAAAAGCGAATACCATTAAAGGTAAATGGACCAACGAAAGACATAGCATTTTGAACGACAACAAACGTAGCTCCCCAAATAAAAGAGACAAATAATAAAGCAAGAGGAGCAATCCAATCTTTTTTCACACTCATACCCCCGTTAATTTTGTAATATAGCTTTTCTAGCTAATTCATCAGCTACTTTATTTTGACTACTTGGAATCCACTTAATAAAAAAGAGATCGAAGTTTTTTATGTACTGTAGTGCTTCATCTAAAAGAGGTGCAAATATTTTATTTTTTGCGTATTCCTTTTCAACAGCCCGTTCGACAAGCTGGGAATCTGTACGAAAAGAGACAGTGCTATAATTATGCTCGATGCAATATTTTAATGCTAGAAGTAAAGCGCGGTATTCTGCTTCATGATTGGACATTGTTCCAAGTGGTAATGATAATTGTACAGGTGGTTGAACGCCTTTAATAAACACTCCTGCACCAGAAGGACCAGGATTTCCTTTTGATGCACCATCAATATATACTTCAATCAAAATGAGAAACCTCCAAATTATAAGGTTATCCCCTACTTAAATATTTTTTTGAAGTAGGGGATAGAGTAGTTATCCGATTGTGATGCTGTAACGACATGTAAATGTTTCATTCGCTTGTAAAGATTGAATTCCCTTTTTGTCCTTGAAATCTTTTGCTGGATTTACTTCATCAGCGATTCCATACCAAGGTTCAATACATAAGAAAGGTGCGTTATCCCCTGGTGTCCATACGCCGACAAATGGGAAGCCATCAAATTCTACTTTTACAAATTTATTATGTTTATGAGAACGAATCGAAATTTCATTCGTATTCATATTTTCAAAAATAAGCGCATCATTTTTGAATAAATCATATGTAAGTGGCAATTCAGTTGTATTTTCAGCGATTAATTGCTTTTTGTTTGAAAGGTAAGGTCCTTCTAATACGCTTGTTTCTAAGCGTTCCGAACCATTAAACGATAAGTGATAATCTGTAAATGATTCACCATCCAATAAAGGGAAGTTGAATCCAGGATGTGCCCCAATTGAGAAGAACATCTCTTTAGAAGTAGGATTGTTTACTTCATATGTTACATGAACGCCTTGTCCTTCTAGCTCATAAGAAACGAGTAATTCGAATTCGTATGGGTATTTTTTTAACGTTTCTTCATTATTAGTAACGATATAAGTGATCTTTGTTTCACTTTGTTCTTTCACAGAGAAAGTAAGATCACGAGCGAAACCGTGTTGTGTTAATGAATATGGTTTACCGTCTACGTAGTATGTATTATCTACTAATCGGCCGACAATTGGGAACAAAATTGGTGCGCGACGTCCCCAATATGTAGAATCACCTTGCCATAAATATTCTGTGTTGTCTTCTTTTAAGCGAACGCTTTGTAATTCTGCACCTTTGTCAGAAATGGAAACGATCACTTTTTCATTTTGGATTGTTGCTATCATGAAGTGAAACCTCCTAAATCTTTCATATGTTTCATTATACGTTGTCTAAAAGAAAAAAGGTAGTTCATGATAGGAATCTATTGACGAAAGAGGGGCTACCACGTAAAATGTAATCTTGTTGCTAAAAAAAAGAATAACGTGGTTCGAAACCATCCCACGTAAAAAAACTAAGGAGATTTTGTCATGAATATTAGAACTTTAGTCGGCAATGGTATTTTAGCGGCATTATATATTGCTGTTTCTATGCTTATTCAGCCATTTGGCTTTACGAATGTACAATTTCGTATTTCAGAGATGTTTAATCATCTCGTTGTATTTAACAAGAAAGCAATTTACGGAATTGTATTAGGTGTATTTTTAACGAATCTCTTTTTCTCACCTATGATCGCTTATGATTTAGTATTTGGAGTAGGGCAATCTATTCTTGCATTAGTTGCAACGATTATTTCTATGCGATTTATTAAAGGTGTTTGGGCTCGTATGATTTTTAATACGGTTATCTTTACGATTACAATGTTTATGATTGCAATTGAACTTCATCTTGCATTGGGTTTACCATTTATGTTGTCTTGGTTAACATGTGCAGTCGGTGAATTTGTTGTAATGGCCATTGGTATGCCTGTAATGTACTGGATTAATAAGCGAGTACAATTTGAAAGATTTATGTAATAGATGAAAGAGCTATTCCTATAGGGATAGCTCTTTTTGTATGTAATCATATTGAATATAATGCTGTGACTCTAGATAAAATATAATAAAATAAAGTGAGGCTTTCATTAGCTGGCTACATATAAGAAGTCTTATATAAGGGGAATCTAGTATGAAATATAAAATTCATTGGTTGTATAAAACGAAGCGAGGATTGCAGACGGAATTAACAACAGATTATATGAACATAGAAGAAATACTTCAATTTGCAGAGGATTTTGAGAAAACAGGAAGAGCTAAGGAACTTTTATTTTACGATGAAATGGATGCAGAATGGTCATTAAAGGAAATGAAAAAACTGAGTAAACAAGTAGAGGAAGAGCCCCAAGAAATACTCATTTATTTTGATGGGGGGTATGATGTGCAAACGAAAGAAGCTGGCGTTGGTATATGTGTGTACTATAAAAAAGGAAATACAAACTACCGCATTCGCCGCAATGCATATATAGAAGGTATAGATGATAATAATGAAGCGGAATATGCATCACTATTATACGGTATGAATATACTCGAGGAATTAGGGATTAAATATGAAGCAGTTACACTTCGCGGAGATTCTCAAGTTGTATTGCAGCAATTGGCGGGAGAATGGCCTTGTTATGATGAGCATTTAAACCATTATTTAGATCAAATTGAACAAAAGGCGAAGCAAATGAAATTAAAACTTGTATGTGATCCGATATCTAGAAAACAAAATAAAGAAGCACATCAATTAGCAACGCAAGCATTAGAAGGGACAGTCATTGATAGTCATAAAGAAATAACCGAATAGAGAGGTGCAAAGGTGGATAAAAAGCAACTCATTACAGAGGTAAATGACTTATTAGAAACATATTGTGAAGGATGTTTCTTGCGAGAACATAATCGAAAGACAAATAGTAAATATTATGCACATTCATTTTGTATAAGACAATGTACAGTTGGAGAAACATTGAAAAAGTATGGAGAACAGTTGTCATAAAAAAACATCCAGAGAAAATTCTCTGGATGTTTTTTAGTGCTTTGCTTCGTTTAATTGCTGCTCGCATTTGCTTAGTTTCTTTTCCTCGTTCATTAAAAATGGTTCATCTAAATCTACTGCAACAGATTTCATAATTTCAAGCTGTGAGCGAGCTGCTTCTACTGCAGTAGTGGCATGCTCTAATGTGTCTGGATCCATTGAAATTGTTGCAGAACCTACCATCTTTTGTGCTGTTTCTACACGGAATTTTACTTCTTCAAAATCATTTACTTCTGATCCCATTAATAATTCCTCCTTTGTATAGTGCGCATTTTACATAGTTTTTGCTCTGTAAAACGGAAATATACAAAGGAATAACAAAGAAGGTTACCAAGTAAGGTAACCTCCTGTTATATGTTGGATTAAAGTTTTACTACGTTAGCAGCTTGAGGTCCACGGTTACCTTCAGTAATGTCGAAAGATACTTCTTGACCTTCTTCTAAAGCTTTGTAGCCGTCTCCTTGAATAGCAGAGAAATGTACGAATACATCGTCAGCGCCTTCCATTTCGATAAATCCAAAACCTTTTTCGTTGTTAAACCATTTTACTTTTCCTTGCATGTTACAATTCCTCCTAAAAGCGTTTACTATTTTCATTTAGTGAAATTCATTTGAAGAAATAATATAAACTAAAAATGCTATATTCTTGAATATTCTGCTAAATGATTAATTTAAATATACACGAATTGGGAGAATTTAGTCAAGTAAGCGGTTTTATTTTTTATATTTTTAAATAATTTTCCAATCAAATTTTTAAATAGGTATAGGACAGGCCGAGTATGTAATATTCTTAATTGAATGCTATACATAACGAGGTGAAAGAATGAATAGGTCGTACTTATTAGATAATGAAGGAATGAGAACGAGAACCGACATACCGGATTGGGTTGCAAAAGAATTTGAGATTTTTTCAAGTGTCGTGTTAGAACCAACTTTTCCATGTTATTTCGGTTTAACAGCTTTGAAAAAGAATGAACTTCGTTATTCATTTCTTTCTCATAATGATTGGAGTCATTTGCCGCATACAATGTTATCTTTTTTAGAGTTAATGAAAGAGAGGCCGATTGTAAGAAGGGGCTTTTTCCTTTTTGTAGAACCGGAATGTGAAGAACGATCGCTCGAATATTACCGTGATTCCTTTTGGAAAGTGTTACAGTATTTACATGAAAACGATAATCAAGCATGGCCAAAGCAAATTCCTGAAGATCCAGACCATTATTTATGGGAATTTTCATTTTGTGGTGAGCCAATATTCGCATTTGGAAACGCGCCAGCTTATAAACAGCGAAAAACTAGACATTTAGGGAATTCTCTCGTTATTGGGTTTCAGCCACGCACTATTTTTGATGGATTAGAGGGGGATCGTCCTAAAGGAGCATATTCAAGACAAATGGTCCGTGAGCGAGTTGAAAAGTGGGATCAATTGCCGAAACATCCTAACATTAGTCATTATGGTGACCCAGAGCATCGTGAATGGAAACAATATTTTATAGGAGACGATGTAGAACCAATAAAAGGGAAATGTCCTTTTCTTCATAGGATAGAAAAGTAAGAGCCATCACCTAGATGGCTCTTTTGTATATTTTGGATAAAAAAGGGTATTTTATTATGAAAGCTAGTCTATTTTTTCAAATTACATCATTAACTAGTAGTAAAGAGAGTAGAAAGGATAGAGCGATGATTGGAGCAATTATTCAGCAAATCGTATTAGGTATTTCATTAGCTGCGCCAGTAGGGCCGATTAATATTGAAATGTTAAAACGAGGAATTGAACGTGGGTTTTGGCATGCTTGGGTTGTTGGAATTGGTGGAATGACTGCAGATGTTTTATTTATGCTTCTCATTTATTTCGGTTTATCTTCTGTGTTTATGTATACATATGTACAAGCCTTCATGTATTGCACGGGTTTTTTCTTGTTATTTTATTTAGGATTTCAAAGTGTAAAACAAGGAATTTCCCACTCAAACATGGAATATAAAAAAGAAGAGGTAGGTGGTCTTAAGCAATCGTTTATGGCAGGGTTTTTAATTGCGATATCCAATCCATTAAATCTTGTTTTTTGGTTTGGTATATACGGAAGTACACTTAGCTCATTACTTACGAAGGTAACGAAACAAGAAGCTTTTTTGTACAGTCTTTGCATTATTGCAGGTATTATTTTATGGAATTTAAATATTGCTTTTTCTGTACATTTTGGAAGAACTTTATTAAAACCAAAAGCGCTTGGCTACATAACAGCCGGAGCAGGTATTATTTTAGTAGGTTACTCTATACATTTTGCATACAAAGCTTTACAGTTGTTCACATAAGATTGAAGGGGAGATTTTTATGTATCGAACCACTATTGACGGAAAAGAAATTATAATTACGTTAGCGCCAAAAATCCGAAAAGAAATTACTGATAGAAATCCACTATATGAAGCAGTATTTCATAATGCTGCAAGATTGCTACAAACAAAGCAACCGACGTTTGCAGTAAATCATCAAATATTTGGTCTCATTATTGGAGAAGTGCAAAGAGGAGAAGTAACAGTGTTTGCAGTGGAACATATTATTCCAAAGCAAAATATATTTGGACCAAACAATTTTTTCTCGACAATAGAACAGCAGGCAAATTTGTAAAGTGAATAGAATAAGAATAGAAAAGAAATAGTCGTAACGATATGTTGCGGCTGTTTTTTTGGAAAAGGGGGAAACAAGATGAAGAAAGTGGGGAAAGAGTTCTTTTTACAATATGATATCGTCATTATGTATAGCATTCTATTTATTTTCATTATTATTTTAAAAATGCAATTTTTAACGTGGTTTGGCATGTTAGCATGTATGTTTGGAATTGTTTTCTATACACTGAATGAATATATGACACATCGTTTTTTATTCCATATAAAGCCACCTAAAAACACATTTCTATTAAAAATGTTAAGAAGATTACATTATGATCACCACGTATATCCAGATGATTTAAAACTTTTGTTTTTACCTGTATGGTTTAGTATACCTAGTTTTACTATATATTTACTTATAGCATATGGTATTACAAAAAGTCTTACTATTACACTTTCATTTGGAATCGGAATGATTATTATGCTGCTCGTTTACGAATGGAAACATTATATTGCCCATAGACCGATTCGTCCCGTCACTAAGTTTGGAAGATGGCTAAAAAAACAACATATATTACACCATTATAAAAACGAAAAGTTTTGGTTCGGTGTTTCAAATCCAGTATTCGATTTTATATTTGGAACACTTAAAGACGGAAAAGAGGTTGAGTTAAGCGAAACAGCTCGTAATTTAGAAAAGGAAAAAAAGACAAAAGTAGTGCGTTAAGCACTGCTTTTGTCTTAATGAGGAAAAAATAAGTAAGGTGTCACTTTATGTTGAAAAAGTATATTAAAAATTTAGGGGAAATTGCCGAAAAATGTCTATCAAAAAATCTTTGCATGAATGCACGGATTGTCTACAATAAGTATAAGTTTCTGAATATTTATAAAATTTAGTCTTTAGGTATGCAAGGGGGAAGTGCATTTCAAGTAAGAGAGGGGATCGGTTAATGAAACGAGATGATACGTCAGCACGTAAGTTGCAAAATGAGGTGAATTATACAGAGGTCGTTCAGTCGGAAGAATTTCAATTGTTATTAAATACGAAAAAGAAGTTTATCATTCCAATGAGTATTTTCTTTTTTAGTTTTTTTATCGCATTACCTATTTTAACATCGTATTCAAAGGTGCTCAATACACCTGCATTTGGTGACGTTACATGGGCGTGGGTATTTGCTTTTTCCCAATTTATCATGACATGGGCACTATGTATGATTTATAGCAAAAAAGCAGAATCATTTGATGAAATCTCCCGAAAAATTCTGCAAGATATGCAAAAAGGGAGGGGCTGAACTTGAATACTACTGCGTTTGCACTATTTTTAATTATTGTTCTTGGTACGCTTGTCATAACCTATTTTGCATCGAAAAAAACGAAAAATGCGAGTGAATTTTATACGGCTGGAGGGGGATTAACTGGTTGGCAAAATGGTCTGGCCATTGCTGGAGATTATATGTCTGCTGCTTCATTTCTTGGTATAGCCGGAGCAATCGCATTAACTGGGTTTGATGGATTCTTTTATAGTATCGGTTTTTTAGTTGCTTATTTAGTTGTACTATATCTTGTTGCAGAACCGCTTAGAAATTTAGGAAAGTACACTTTGGCGGATATGATTGCAGCACGCTTTGATGCGAAAAAAGTTCGCGGAGTCGCAGCTCTTAATACGATGACGATTTCTATCTTTTATATGATTGCACAATTAGTTGGCGCGGGTGCACTTATTAAATTATTATTAGGAATTGAATATACGACATCTGTATTAATCGTTGGAACACTTATGACGGTGTATGTTATTTTTGGTGGTATGACAGCAACGAGCTGGGTACAAATTGTAAAGGCTGTATTACTTATGGCTGGTACGTTTATTATTTCTGTTATCGTTTTCGCAAAATTCAACTTCAGCGTGACTGAAATGTTCGCTCAAATGAAAACAGCTACACCATTAAAAGATTCATTTTTAAATCCAGGTGTAAAGTATAAGGATGGTCTTGATACACTTTCTTTAAATTTAGGACTAGTACTTGGTACAGCTGGATTACCACATATACTTGTCCGCTTTTTTACAGTACGTGATGCAAAAACTGCACGTCAATCTGTCGTATATGCGACGTGGTTAATTGGTGCATTTTATATTATGACGATTTTCTTAGGATTTGGTGCGGCGGCTTTTGTAGGAAATGAAGCGATTATTAAAGCGAACCCAGCTGGTAATATGGCGGCACCTTTATTAGCAAAAGCGTTAGGTGGAGATTTCTTATTTGCTTTCGTATCAGCAATTGCTTTTGCAACAATTTTGGCTGTAGTGGCAGGTCTCGTATTAACGGCAGCATCAGCATTCGCTCATGATTTTTATAATGAGATCATTCGCAAAGGGAAATCAACAGAAAAAGAGCAAGTATCTATGGCTCGGTATGCATCTATTGGAGTAGCGATACTATCTATCATACTTGCATTATTTGCCCAAACATTAAACGTAGCATTTTTAGTATCATTAGCATTTGCAGTTGCAGCGAGTGCAAATCTACCAGTGATTTTATTTACAATATATTGGAAGCGTTTTAATACAACGGGTGCTATTTCCGGTATGATTGTAGGGCTCGTATCAGCAATTGTTCTCGTAGCGTTGAGTCCGAATGTTTGGAACCCTGTAGCTGGAAAAGCTATTTTTGTTGGGGAAGCGATATTCCCATATACGACACCAGGAATTATTTCAATTCCGCTCGGATTTCTTGCAGCATATTTAGGAACTGTTTTATCTAGTAAGAAAGAAGATGCAGCGAAATTTGATGAAATTCTTGTGAAATCTAATACTGGTCACGGTATTAGTGATGCGTCTTCACATTAAATAAAAGAGGAGCTTTTCGATAGATAAGAAAAGCTCTTTTTTCTTTTGTCATTTTCTTGTAAATATTACTGATTTGTAAGTAGGATTTGTCTTAATTTTGTGGAATGAAAATAGCAGGGAGAAATTTAAGTCATCATGGCACCAGCGCAGCTTTTTTGAAAAATAAGTTGTTATGGAAGGTGGAAGTAATGATGAAAACGAAGCAAACTGATGAATTATTAGCAAAAGATGAGCAATATGTTTGGCACGGAATGCGTCCCTTTAGTCCAAATAGTACAATGGTAGGGGCAAAAGCTGAAGGGTGCTGGGTTGAAGATATACAAGGAAAAAGATATTTAGATGGTATGAGTGGTCTTTGGTGTGTGAATAGTGGATATGGAAGAAAGGAGCTCGCAGAAGCGGCTTATAAGCAATTACAAACATTATCATACTTTCCGATGTCACAATCTCATGAACCAGCTATAAAGCTTGCTGAAAAGTTAAATGAGTGGCTTGGGGGAGAGTATGTTATTTTTTTCTCAAATAGTGGTTCAGAAGCGAACGAAACAGCTTTTAAAATAGTGAGGCAATACTATGCTCAAAAAGGTGAACCACATCGTTATAAATTTATGTCACGTTATCGCGGGTATCATGGGAATACACTGGCGACAATGGCAGCAACGGGACAAGCGCAGCGTAGATATCAATATGAGCCGTTTGCTTCAGGATTTTTACATGTAACACCACCGGATTGTTACCGTATGCCTGAGATTGAAGGGCAGCATATTTATGATGTAGAATGTGTGAAAGAAGTCGATCGTGTTATGACGTGGGAATTAAGTGAAACAATTGCCGCTTTTATTATGGAACCAATTATTACAGGTGGGGGCATTTTAATGCCACCACAAGACTATATGAAAGCTGTTCATGAGACGTGTCAAAAACACGGTGCCTTGCTTATTAGTGATGAAGTGATTTGCGGCTTCGGTCGTACAGGAAAAGCATTTGGATTTATGAATTATGATGTGAAGCCAGATATTATTACGATGGCAAAAGGCATTACGAGCGCATATTTACCATTATCTGCAACAGCTGTGAAAAAAGAAATATATGAAGCATTTAAAGGGAAGGGAGAATATGAATTTTTCCGCCATATTAATACATTTGGTGGAAATCCAGCAGCTTGTGCATTAGCACTTAAAAATTTAGAGATTATGGAAAATGAAAATTTGATCGAGCGATCTGCACAAATGGGCTCCCTTTTATTAGAGCAACTAAAAGATGAAATTGGAGAACATCCGCTTGTTGGGAATATTAGAGGAAAAGGTCTATTAGTTGGAATCGAACTAGTAAATGATAAAGAGACGAAAGAGCCAATTGATAACGAAAAAATTGCAAGTGTCGTAAATGCTTGTAAAGAAAAGGGCTTAATTATAGGACGCAACGGTATGACAACAGCAGGATATAATAACGTCTTAACATTAGCACCGCCGCTTATTATTTCAAGTGAAGAAATTGCCTTTGTTGTTGGAACGTTGAAGACGGCGATGGAACGTATTTAATAAATAGAGAGAGGAGCGAGCTGTAATATAAGGCTCGCTTTTGTTTAGTAGGAGGGGACTTTTAATGGAGAAATATGATCCGAACAAACATTATCACATCGGATATTATGAAGATGGATATGATTTAGAAGTGACGGCGTACAAAAGAATAAATGAACCAGTTTGGGATGCTTATCTTCCGCACTATGAGGTAGACGGTTTTTATAAGAAAGTGGAGGAAATGAAACTAGGCGAATATATAGATGATTATGGCATTAAGGTGTATTCATTTAGTAATGATATCGATGATGAAGAAGCACGAATTATTTTTGAAAAATGGTTAAAAAAGAACGAGATTGTTTAAGGGTAAAACAAAAAGGAGATTGCTATTTTATAAGATAGCAATCTCCTTTTATTATAGTAAACTTATTTACTTGCTTTCATTCATTGCTTTATCTTTAGCACCAAAAGTATATTTTAACATTGGTGGTGTAATCATTGTAGTTAAAATAACGACAATAACGATTGCTGTAAAGTAATCTTGTGCTAATAGACCTGAAGAGAGTCCTGTTCCTGCGATGATAAGTGCAACTTCACCACGAGAAACCATACCAGAACCGATAATTGCAGAAGACTTTGCATCAAATCCAGTCATGCGTGCACCAACACCACAACCAATTAGTTTTGTTAATACAGCGATTACTGTTAATGCTAGGATGAACCAAATTTGATTGCCAATACCGTCAAATGTAATATTCATACCGATACTAACGAAGAATACTGGAACGAACATAGCGTAAGCAATTGGTTCTACTTTCTTTTCTACTTCATGTTTGTAGTTTGTTTGAGAAATTGCAATACCAGCAGCGAAAGCACCAATAATACCAGCAATTCCTAATAATTCGCCGAAATATGCGAATGAGAAACAGATGATAAGAGCTGCGCTCACGATAGACTCAGATACGCGCAATGGTGATAACCAACGCATAATCACTGGTACACCTTTCCATCCAATTAAAATAATAGAAGCGAAGAATACTACTTTCTTCAAGATAATCATTGTTAAGTTAACATCATCAGTGCCTAAGAAGCTCATTGCGAATGCTAATAAAATAACAACAAGAATATCATCAAATACAGCGGCTCCAAGCATCGTCGTACTCTCACGTGTTTTCATTTTACCTAAATCACGAAGTGTTTGAACGGAAATACTAACACTTGTCGCACATAGAAGTAACCCTAAGAATACAGCGTTTCCTTGTTCCATTCCCATAACAAGACCGGAAACGTAACCACCTACGAATGGAAGAATGATACCTCCGAGTGCAACTGCTAAAGAAGAATTGCGATTTGCGTTTAATTCATCTAAGTCTGTTTCAAGTCCTGCCATAAACATTAAAAGAATAACACCGACATTACTTAATTGTGTTAGAAGCTCTGAATTTTCAATCCAACCTAATATAGCTGGGCCGATAACGATACCGACAATTAATTTACCTAGCACAGAAGGTTGACCTAATCTAACACTAAGATCACCAGCAAGCTTTGTACTTAATAAAATAAGTGCAATTTGAAAGAAAAATTCGAATTCCATCTGATCCTCTCCTCATCATTTTTAGTTTTATCATACGATTTCTCGGAATTTGCCTAATGAAAATATGTAAAACCCATTAAACAAAAGGGTCTGATTACAAGTTCTTTTGAACTCGTAATTTGAACCTGTAATTAATATATAATAGATTTTATAAAAAATCAATGAAAAAATGGGAGCTTTTTGAGGAAGAAGCTGTCTTATTGAGATATAGGTGTAAGAGTAGCGTGTGAATTTTATATGTATAAAATAGTATGAAGTCCTTTTTCATTACAAATAATAAAGCCTAAATGCTATTTCACGAATTATAAATGTGAAAAGGAGGTTTTATCATTTGAATTCATTAAAAAATAACTTGTCTATTGTTGCTTTAGGTGGAGTAAATGAAATAGGAAAAAATATGTATGCTATCCAATATGAAAATGATATTGTCGTCATTGATTGTGGGTCTAAATTTCCAGATGAAAGTTTATTAGGGATTGATTTAATAATTCCAGACGTCACATATTTGCAAGAAAATAAAGAAAAAATTCGCGGTTTAGTAGTAACGCACGGGCATGAGGACCATATTGGCGGAATACCATATTTTTTAAAACAACTAAATGTACCAATCTATGCAACAAAGTTAACGTTAGGTTTAATTGAAATTAAATTAAAGGAACACAATCTTCAAAATGATACGGAATTAATCGTTATTCATTCAGAATCAGAAGTTGATTGTGGTTCTATTAAGGCAACCTTTTTTAAAACGAACCACAGTATTCCGGATTGTCTCGGTATTGTTTTTCATACACCAGAAGGTACTGTAGTACATACAGGTGATTTTAAATTTGATTTAACACCAGTAAACAATCAACATCCTGATATTCATAAAATGGCTAAAATAGGAATTGAAGGTGTACTAGCTTTATTATCTGAAAGCACAAATGCAGAACGCCCAGGTTTTACTCCATCAGAAAGGTCAGTAGGAGAACGGATAGAGGAAATATTTATGAAAGCAAATAGAAAAGTAATTATTTCTACGTTTGCTTCTAATGTGAATCGTGTTCAGCAAATAGTTGAAGCATGTATAAAAACAAATCGAAAACTAGCTTTGCTAGGGAGAAGTATGGTAAATGTAGTAGAGGTTGCTCTAGAGAAAGGTTATTTACATATTCCAGAAGGTATGTTAATTGAAGCAAATGAGGTAAATCGTTTAGATCCAAAGCAGGTTGCATTACTTTGTACAGGAAGTCAAGGAGAACCAATGGCAGCTTTAGCGCGTTTAGCTAGTGGAAACTATAGACAAGTGGATATTTTACCAGAAGATACGGTTATTATAGCCGCGACCCCTATCCCAGGAAATGAACGTAACGTTTCTCGAATTATCGATAATTTATTTTCATTAGGAGCAAAGGTGATTTACGGATCAGGTAGTTCTACTGGAGTGCATGTATCCGGTCATGCATATCAAGAAGAGTTGAAGTTAATGCTTACATTAATGAAGCCAAAATATTTTATTCCAATTCATGGAGAGTTTAGAATGCTACATCACCATAGTTTGTTAGCAGAATCAATTGGTATTGAAAAGGAAAATATCTTTATCGTACGTAATGGAGATGTTGTAGATATAAGTAATGAAGTGGCAATTCAATCTAGAAGAATACAGGCAGGAAATATATATGTAGATGGATTAGGAATTGGAGATGTTGGAAATGCATTATTACGTGATCGTAAACAACTTTCAGAAGATGGAATGCTCGTTATAGTTATTACTTTTAATAAAGTGGATGGAGAAATAATTTTAGGTCCTGATATTATTTCTCGTGGATTTGTCTATGTTCGTGATTCAGAAGAATTTTTAAGAGAATTAAATAAATTAGCTGTTATTACAATTAATAATTTAAAGAAAGAGAATGTGAATAGCTGGGGTATTTTGAAAAGGGAGGTAAGAGAAGCGTTAGGGAGGTATATATATACAAATACAAAACGAAAGCCGATGATTCTTCCTATAATAATAGAGGTTTAATAGTAAAAAAAGAATTCTCGTATGGGAATTCTTTTTTGTTTTGAAGACAAAATGAACATATAATGAAATAAATAGAAATGGAAGGAAATAAAAGATGTTATTAAATAAACGTTTTACAATTGGAGAAATGGCAAAAATGCATAATATCGCAGAATCTACATTAAGGTATTATGATGAAAAAGGAATTTTTCATCCGTCCATTGTTGATCCTCAAACGAATTATCGTTATTATACAATCGATCAATTTTCACTATTAGATACGATTAAGTTTTTACGCCAATTAAACATTCCATTAAAGGAAATTAAAAAATAT
Organism: Bacillus sp. D48C; assembly: GCF_053345735.1. Classification (NCBI taxonomy): domain Bacteria; kingdom Bacillati; phylum Bacillota; class Bacilli; order Caryophanales; family Bacillaceae; genus Bacillus; species Bacillus sp. D48C. The sequence goes on along the minus strand of NZ_JBKFAQ010000016.1, from coordinate 38,700 downwards.
ATTGATGAAAGAAATCCAGCATACGCACTCAATTTACTGGAAAAACAACAAGAAATGATGTTGAAAAAACAAAGAGAAATTGAGTATGCTTTGGCGAAAATGGAGCATAGAATTCATTTAATTAAGGAAGCAACAAAAGCAAAAGCTGAACAAATGGTAATTAAAGAGATCCCGCAGCGGAAAATTACAGCAATTGCGGTTGCCCCGAATACGACGGATGATATGTTTGAGTACTACATCCATTCGTTGCAAAAAAATATGAGGCAAATGGATGATAGTTTATTTTCTGGAGATATTGGTGTAACTGTTGCGAAAAAAGGATTAATGCAAAATGAGTTTCAAGCATATAGCAGTGTATTTATTCTTTTGGATTATATGCCGTATGAAGTGCATACTTCAGATGAAATTAAAGAAGGTTTATATGCTTGTTCTTATCATCATGGACCATATGAAGAAACAGATGCAACGTACAAGGAGTTACTTACATACATTGATAAAGAAGGTTACGAAGTACATGGAGATTCGATTGAGATTGGATTGATTGATTGGTCTGTAACAGAAGATCCTGAGGAGCAAGTAACAGAAATTCAAATTCCTGTAGTAAAAAAATAAGATGAAAACCTTTGAATTGATTACAAATTTACATTCATTCATATAAGTCAGTTACCTATTTTTTAATTCTCTATTGACCTTCAAGTTACTTGAAGGTTTAAACTAAGAAAAGAGGGTTGAAAAAAAGGAGCATATTAGAGTATGGAAGCAACAGAAAAGTTAAGAGAAAAACCGATAAAAAGCTTATTTATTTCATATTTAATACCAGCCGTCCTCGGAATGGTATTAATGTCAGTGAATATTGTAATTGATGCGGTTATGATTAGTAGAGGAGTTGGGGCGAACGGTTTAGCAGGAGTGAACGTGGCTATTCCAGCCTTTTCGATTTTCTTCTCTATTTCATTATGGATTGGAATGGGCGGGGCAACGTTATATTCCATTGCATTAGGTGAAAATAAACGAGAGAGAGCAAGGTCTATTTTTACTCAATCAATGACGGTAGCAGTTGTTATCGTAGGTGTTTTAGCAGCTATTTGCTTATGGAGAATAGAAGATTTAGCATACTTATTTGGTGCAAATGAAGTGATTTTACCGTATGCATTAGACTATTTACACGTATTATTAACATTTGGAATGATATACGTTTTAGAAAATATTTTAAGTACATTTATTCGAAATGATGGAAATCCTAATTTAGCGATGGCAGGTCTTGTTGTAACGGCTGTATTAAATATCGTGTTTGACTACATCTTTATTTTTATTTTTGGATGGGGCGTAACAGGTGCTGCTTCAGCGACTATTCTTTCGGCAGCGATTGGTTTCCTTGTATTATTAACTCATTTCTTTAGAAAAAGTAGTATCTTAAAGTGGACGAAATTCCATTTTGAATGGGATACTGTCAAACAAATTATGGTGATTGGTTTCCCAAGTTTTACAGCAGAAAGTACGGTTGCAATCGTAACGATTGGTTTTAATATCGCATTCGTCCAATATGCAGGAGAAGTAGGAGTAGCTTCCTATGCGATGGTGAATAGTATTCATGCAATGACATTACTACTATTCTTCGGTGTAGGTGCTGCATTGCAACCAATTGCTAGTTTCCATTATGGTGCAAACTTATCAGAAAGATTGCGTGAAGGATTGAAGTTTGCTGTGAAAATTGCAGTTGTCCTCGGAGGCGTTGCGATAATTGTCGGATTATTCTTCGGGAAATATATCATTGGTTTATTTGATGTTCAATCTCCAGAATTATTGGAGTTAACCTTAACAGGTATTAGTTTATTCTTTATCCAATACGTATTTTTAGGTTATAACATTGTGTATGGAGAGTACTTCCAATCAGTGCGACAAACGAAGAAATCAGTACTTATTATAATGAGCCGAGGATTACTATTTATTCTTCCATTGTTATGGATTATGCCAAAATTATTTGGGATAAACGGAATTTGGCTCGTTATGCCAGTTGCGGAAGTAATGACAGCGATTATCGTATTTACGATGAATCGTATAAAACATCCTGTTCCATTAAATATGGCAGGAGAGAAAGAAGCGATATGATGAAGAAAATCCCCTTAAGCAATTAAGGGGATTTTTTATTCCTTTAAACTAATCGCAAAAGATCCATCCGTTTCTTGAACAGAAGCAAAGGCAACGTTTTTAATATTTGTAATTCCTTTTTCTTTTAATTCTTTATATAACCATTTTTCATTTTTATGTATTAACTTTAAGTTATCATATTGAATTTGTGAATCGACGATAAGGGCAATTGGTAACCCAGCATACTTAACATCTATGTTTAAATCTTTTGGAGTTAATGGTACAAGTTCTCTTTTTGGTAAAATACTAATAGCGCCGTTTGCTTCTAAAATAGCGTATTCAATTTCATGAACACTTGGATAACCTGCAACGCGAAGATTAGAAAGGAGTTCTGCAATGGGGTATCTACTTTTTTGTAAGTTCTCAAAAATAATATCACCATGTTTAATTAAAATGATAGGGTGTCCGAGAATAAAGCGATTTAGTTTGTTAAATAGGCTTAATTTTGTAAGGAGTAAATGTAAACATGTGATAACAACCATACCGAGAAATGCTTGTAAAGCACCAGAGACGGGTATGGCCTGGAAAGCTAAATAAGATAAAAAAATTATAGCCCCAAAATCATGAGGAGTTAGTTGTGCTAACGCGGATTTACCGAGTAACTTAAGCGATAGTAAAAATAAGATAAAAAAGAACGACACGTTACATAAAAAGAGAAGCAATAGAGACACTCCTTCGTGTAAAGTTGTACTTACTATTCCCGAAAGTAATATAAATATTACCTTTTAGAGGATAAATTAGGGTTTATTGAAATCTGTCTGTATACAAACAAATAAATGGATATTATCATGAAGGAAGTAAAAGAAAATAGGAGTATATGAATATGAGAAAGAAGAAAATAATGAAGTGCATTTTAGTTGTCATAATGATTTGCGCCGTGTATATGGGTTTTTTACAATATCACATTTATAAGCATGGGCATATGAATGCAACCTACGATGCTGACTACATAATTGTACTAGGATCGAAAGTAAATGGGACGAAACCATCTTATTCATTGCAATATCGTATTGATAAAGCAGCTGAATATTTAAAATCACATGAGAAAACAATTGCTATTGTATCTGGCGGACAAGGAAAAGGTGAAGACATTTCAGAAGCATTAGCAATGAAACAAGGATTAATAAAACAAAACATCGCAGAAGACCGTATTATAATGGAGGACAAATCTACGAGCACAGATGAGAACATTACATTCTCAAAACCGTTAATACCAGCCGATATGAAAAAAGGTATGATCGTAACAAACGATTTTCATATGTTTAGAGCGAAAAAAATAGCGGCCAAACAAGGTTTACAATTAGAAGGTCTTCCGGCAAAAACACCGAAACCAATCATCATTCCATCGAATGTACGTGAATATTTAGCAATTACACAATATTGGTTTATGAATCGAATATAGAGAAAATAATCCTGCCTGAAATTTCAGGCGGGATTATTTTAGAGGGAAATCTTACAAATATGTCACGTTCGTGAAAGGTAAAGCGATAGTTTCTAGAATGGTTTCCTGACATAATGAAGGTAACAAAAACTATTTAGAGGTGAATCGGATGAAAGGAAATAATATTTTATCTTCGTTATGTTACTTTAGTATATTTTTTGCACCATTTTTACTACCAATTATCGTGTACTTTGTTGCAGAAGATGAAGTGAAGTATCATGCGAAAAAAGCATTTTGGTCACATGTTTTCCCATACGCAATCTTATTTGGAGGACTAGCAGTATCAGGAATGTACGGTTTAGGTTTCGATCAATCTGACGGTGCTGGAATTGGAATGATTATCACATATGCAGTGTTCATTCTTGTAGGAATTTATTACTTTATTTGGAATATCGTCAGAGGTATTAAAGTTTTGAAAACGGCGTAATAAGATAAGTATAATTTCATTTACCGTATTGATAAACGTTTTAAAAAAGAGCAATTCAAAAAGAATTGCTCTTTTTGTGCTTATAAGTTGTGAATAATGAAAAATGTATGTTAATTTTTCATTATGAAGAGAAAAAAGGAGTGATTTTCATGAATGAGATGATACATAAGATGGAGCAACATGTTTCAGTTCGTAAATATAAAGAAGAATCAATTCCGAAAGATGTAGTAGAAAAGATGGTGCACGCTGCACAACATGCAGCTTCATCACATTTTGTACAGGCGTATTCTGTTATATATGTAACAGATCAGGAATTAAAAGCTAAACTAGCAGAGCTATCCGGAAATCGCCATGTGAAAGACTGTGCAGCATTTTTTATTTGTTGTGCAGATTTAAAACGACTTGAAATTGCATGTGAAAAACATGGTACAGAGATAAAGCATGAGGGAGTAGAAGACTTTATCGTTGCGACGGTAGATGCATCACTTTTTGCGCAAAACTTAGCACTAGCGGCAGAGTCATTAGGCTACGGTATTTGTTATATTGGTGGTATTCGTAATAATCCGAGAGAAGTGAGCGAATTGCTTCATTTACCGGATAAAGTATATCCTGTATTCGGAATGACAGTCGGTGTACCAGATGAAGAACATGGAGTTAAACCACGTTTACCAGTAGCAGCAGTTCTTCATGAAAATGGATATAATGAACAGAAATATGATGAATTACTAAATGAATATGATGAAACGATGAGCGCGTATTACAAAGAAAGATCATCAAATCAAAAAAACGTAACGTGGACGGAATCAATGAGTTCATTTATGTCCAAAGAAAAAAGAATGCATATGAAAGAGTTTTTAAGTGAAAAAGGTTTAAATAAGAAGTGAGTAAAGAGGCAAACCTGTGATGTGGGTTTGCCTTTTTTGGAAGGAGAAATACCTAAGGCCAGAAAGTTCTTTATTCTTTCTGAACTTAGGTATTTTGTTTGTTATCATATACATAGAAATAAAAATTAATAATTTTTTATAAAAGTGATAGAAAAAGAGAATGAAATGCCAATAGTAAGTAAAAGCAGCTGCTAAAGGGGAACTGAGGAAGGAAGATGCTTATGATTTTCAATTCTGAAGAGGATTTAATTATAGCTATGAAAAAACATGATCAAGATGCTTTGAAAGAAGTGATTGATCAATATGGAAAATTAATTTTGTACATTATTCATAAATCATTAAGTACCCCTATTGAAAAACAATATGTGGATGATTGTTATAACGATGTATTTACTGTCATTTGGTTTAATATCGACCAATTTGATAATGTAAAAAGCGGCATAATAGCCGCTTTTTACATTATCACGTTTAAAAATATATCATGATATTTCATTCGAAACCTAATTCTTAATGCATAACCTAAAGCAACTTCTATAATAAATGCAAACTTTCAATAAGAAGATACATACCCGTACAACTTAAAAGGATATACGTAAATATTTTAAAAATCCGTTGATTAAGCCATTTGAAAATAATTTGACCTATAAACAAACCTAAAAATAAAATTGGGATGGCATAAAAACTTGATTCCCAAATGGTTTTGTTTGTGCCAGTAAAGAGTATTTGAGTTACTAGACTAATGAAATATATAAACAGATAAAAAGCTAATGTAGTTGCTCTTAACTTCTCTTTTTCAGTATCAGTTCCTGTAAAATAAAGTAACAGGGGAGGACCTGGCATACCGATACTTGTCGTTAAAAGACCAGATAATCCACCAACTATGAAATCTCTAGATTGTGTTGATCTAACCTTAATTTTGCATATTAGCAACAATGTTAATAGTAAGAGTAGGATGCTAACTGCTAATTTAAAAGTGTTTATGTTAACGGAAATGAAGATTAAAATACCAAAAGGTACACCAACTATACTTCCTAAAATAAACCTTTTCAGTAGAACAAAATCAACGTCCATTCTTATTTTCCAAATGAGTGAAATGGAGATAATTAAAGATAAAATAATGTTTATTTGTATAGCTTCTTGTGGTAAAAATAACATAAGTAAGAAAGGGGTTGCCATTATGGAAAAGCCAAAACCTGTACTTGCTTGCAGAATAGAAGCCACTAATATAATACATATGAAAATGAATGTGATACCCAAAACAGCCCTCCTCTTTAATCAAGTTTAACTAGTTGAAGTCTCTTATTTAAGTGCAAACTTTCACAAACTTATTTATATTTTAACATAAATATCTAGTTTTTTCTCAAATAGTGTTGCCATATAAGGATCATTAACTAAAAAATTAGACTGACATTTTTAAGCAATTTTATTATTGGGAAACAAATAATGAATGGGATTAAAATCTATTGATTATCATTAGATTATTCACTGAGATCCCCGCGATAAACAAGAAAAGCCATATAAAATTTACAAAAATACAGCATGTAGCTAATAAACTGCCAATTATTTGAGGAGAAAGAATTTCTAACAGCCCTCCTGTAAAAAACATAGATAACTGAATAAGAGATCCGTAAACGGAATAATGGAATGAAAAAACTTTACCCATCATATTTTCGTGTGTGTAAGTTTGAAGTAATGTCGTATCAAGTGGAACGAGGATTCCTCCTGCTATGCGCATACAGAATAAAGTAACGATACCGATAATAAGTTGATCGGATAGAATGAATCCGAGAAAGAAAATTCCTTGTAATAATTAGGCTCAACCGAATACTTTTTTCATTTTTTCTTTATTATGAGACATATAAAGATTAACGAGAAGGCTTCCAATCATAAGCCCAATGCCTTGAACTGTATATAAAATTCCAATGTTAGTGTGGAAAATTCTCTCGGTATAGATCGTTAGGAGTAGCTGATAAGCGCCTCCAATAATGCCCCATGAAATGCCGACAAGAATTAATGTTAAAATAATTTTTGTTTGTAATATGTATTTATAACGATCTTTTATATCAGTGAAAAATGTTTCTTATTCCATATTAAACGATATTTTGTTAGTTGAAATCGCAAATAAGAGGGATATAAATTCATACGAAAGTATGAAAAAAAACAGCTCAAATATGAGCTGTTTTTCTATAGTTTTTAGTTCATTTGTCAAGGATAGGATATATTAATATCCGTATCCGCCGCCACCCCAACAGCTACATCCGATGATGATTAGAAGGATGAATAGTACGATAAGCAAAGCAAATCCACCGCCGAAACCAGCGCAACTTCCACCATAACTCATATGTTTTCCTCCTTTTTAGTAAGTTAATCTATATGGTTCATGGACTACTATATACAGTATGTTTTTTGTATAGAAAACGAGCCAGTCTCATTTATAATTAGACAAATGCCTGTAGATTCATTAGGATTGTATGTTAGTGATTTGTAAATGAACCTTTACGTGATTCGTAATTTAGGCATAAAAAAATAAAAAATTGTAAAAAAAACCATTTTTTTATTTTTTTATGAGAGAATATGTACTATAATTTTACAAGTAATATTATGGGAAAAGGGAGTTTTAGTATAGAGATGGAGATGGGACAATTACAAAATAAAATAGAAAACAAAAAGAAAGAGTTAATTCAACTTGTTGCGAGACACGGATTGGATCATGATAAAGTTTTGTTATTTAGCCGAGATTTAGATATACTAATTAATAAGTTTATGAATGGAAAAGACAAAGTGCATAAATAAAAAATTTATAGTTTTTTATATTAAGATGTTTCACGAGAAGGAGAGGACAGTAATTGGAACATTTACAGGAAGAATTGTATAAACAAATAAAAGAAGAAAAAGGTACAGTTACAATTTTCTTAAAGAGTGGCGTTAGAATAGTAGGAGAAGTTGTTGGAGTAGATAAATTTACAGTTTTAATATTAGTGGATGGAAAACAACAGCTTATTTATAAGCAGGCTATATCAACAATAATGAAATAAGACACTCTTGTTGAGTGTCTTATTTCATTATTGCTTGCATGCCTCAACATCAATACCGGCAGCAATTAACTTCTTTTCTCCATCTTGTTCAATAATTTTTTGTAATTTAGATAGGAAAGAATCAAAGTTTGTATGCTTTGCTACTTGGAATGTCATTTTATGTTCAATTGGTAACCACGTATCAATATCAGCTTCGTTATGTTGGATTTTCACCTCAAGTTTATCGAGTGCATTAGCAACTTTTGCTTCGTACGTTTCTTTCGCTTCAAACTCCATCCATAAGTCATATAATTCCTCACCGAGAGAACTTGTTAATGTTTGTTTAATATTTAAAATAGCTTCTAGTTCATTTTTTTGTTTTTGTAGTTGTAATTCGTGACTATTCATCGTATCAAAAGCAGGGATATCACCAGCTTCGGCTTCGACTAGGTCGTGAATAATAACCATCTTAAGTAATTTCTCAATATGTACTTTTTGATCCAAATAAGGTTCAACTAAAATAGCCATTAGAGACATACGCCATGTATGTTCGGCAACACTTTCTTGACGTCCGTTAGAAAGCCAGCTATGTCGCATTTCATATTTTAGTTTTTCTGCTAATGCAATGACTTGTAAAATGTTGTGTTCCATCGTGATCCTCCTCATTTATCCATACTATAATTCTAATATAGAAATGAAATGTGTCAATTTCATGAGTATATTGCGATAAACAGATGATAAGCGTATAATACATGTTATATGTGAAAACGTATTATTAAAATAAAAAAATGTTATATAAAAATGGAAAGGAAAGGGCAGAAATATGGGAGAGAAAAATCAAGTATTAGCTAGACCACAAAGAAGAAAAAGGAAGTTTGATATTTCTAGCCCAGTGGGCATTATAGTAGGGTTCATTATAGTGATAGCAGCAATTATGCTTGGCGGCGGTGGAATAAAAGCTTTTAAAAACTTTTTAGATGTTTCATCTATTTTAATTGTCATAGGGGGAACAACAGCGACAATTGTTGTGGCATATCGATTTGGAGAAATAAAAAAATATACGAAAAGCATTTTTACTGTTTTACATAGAAGAGAAGAAGATTTAGAACAGTTAACGGATTTGTTTGTCGATTTTTCGAAAAAGTCTAAAAAGCATGGCTTGCTTTCTTTAGAGGTTGATGGAGAGCAAGTAGACAATCCTTTTATTCAAAAAGGAATTCGATTAATGTTAAGCGGTTACGATGAAGATGAATTAAAAGAAGTGTTACTGAAAGATATTGAAACGGAAGTGTATGAGTTAAGAAAAGGAGCAGCATTATTAGATAAAATTGGTGATTTTGCTCCAGCTTGGGGAATGATTGGTACGTTAATCGGTCTTATCATTATGCTCCAAAACTTACAAGATACATCGCAAATTGGTACAGGGATGGCAGTTGCGATGTTAACGACATTATATGGGTCCGTACTTGCGAATATGATTGCAATCCCTCTTGCGGAAAAAGTATATCGTGGTATTGAAGATTTATATACAGAGAAGAAGTTTGTAATAGAAGCAATTTCAGAATTGTATCGTGGACAAATCCCTTCTAAATTAAAGTTGAAACTGGATACATACGTATACGAAACAAAGGTAAAAAAGGTAAAAGGAGCAGCCTAATATTTCAAGGAGTGGTATGATGAGTAAAGGACCGCAAAAGGGATCGCCTCGTTGGATGACGACTTTTACAGATTTAACAATGTTATTATTAACTTTCTTTGTATTACTAGTTGCTACATCAAAGCAAGATGCAGTAAAATTGTCAAAGATGCTTGAAAAGTTTAGTGATACGGGGCAAGTAGATGCAAAAGTAATGGAAAATACAATACCGGATATTTCACATGAAAAAAATGATGAAAAGATGATCTCAAAAAAGAGAATGGATGAATTATATAAGAAGTTAAAAGCGTATGTAGATAATAACGGTATTAGTCAAGTGAATGTATATCGAGAGGATACAGGGGTAAGCGTCGTTATAGTAGATAATTTAATATTTGATACAGGCGATGCAAACGTTAAGCCCGAAGCGAAAGGGATAATAAGTCAATTAGTTGGATTTTTTCAATCCGTACCTAACCCAATTGTTGTAGAGGGACATACAGATAGTAGACCTATTCATAACGAGAAATTCCCTTCAAATTGGGAGTTATCTTCAGCACGAGCGGCAAATATGATTCACCATTTAATTGAAGTGTATAATGTGGATGATAAAAGGCTAGCTGCGGTAGGATATGCAGACACAAAGCCAATTGTACCAAATGATTCACCGCAAAACTGGGAAAAAAACCGTCGCGTTGTTATTTATATAAAAGAGTAGTATATTATTATTTTAATAATAAAATAATAAAAATACGAAAATTCTTTTAAAAAAATATTAAATTTTATCATTTTATTTTGTATAATGAGTGAGAATGATAAGGTGAAATATTAAGATATATTTATACATAGAAGGAGAGAATTAAAAAGAATGGCACATAAAATTTTAGTAGTAGACGATGCGATGTTTATGCGAACGATGATTAAAAACTTATTAAAAAGTAATGCTGAATTTGAAGTTATTGGCGAAGCAGAGAATGGGGTAGAAGCAATTCAAAAGTATAAAGAACTTCAACCTGATATTGTAACATTAGATATTACTATGCCAGAAATGGATGGGCTTGAAGCATTAAAAGAAATTATTAAAATTGATTCAAGTGCAAAGGTTGTTATTTGTTCTGCAATGGGACAACAAGGTATGGTATTAGATGCAATTAAGGGCGGGGCAAAAGACTTTATTGTAAAGCCATTCCAAGCGGATCGTGTAATTGAAGCTTTAACAAAAGTAGCAAATAGTTAATATAGAAGGGGTGCCACAAGGAATCAAAACAGTGATAGCGGATCGACGTGTGGCCCCCTTTTTTCTCATTATAAAACACTAAATTGTTATACATAAATGAAATGTTTGTTAGACAGGTAGGGGATAAAAATGCAAACAGATCTATTAAATATATTTTTTGAAGAGTCAGAAGAACATTTACAGTCGCTAAATGAAAATGTGCTAGTGTTAGAGCAAAATCCTGCTGATATGGATGTTGTAGGAGAAATATTCCGCTCCGCTCATACATTCAAAGGTATGTCTGCGAGTATGGAATTTACGGAGATGGCTGATTTAACACATAAGATGGAAAATGTGTTAGATGAAATTCGTCATGGGAATATAGTTGTAAATGCGGATATTATTGATGTGATTTTTGAGTGCATTGATAATTTGGAGAAGATGGTTGCAGATGTGCAACAAGGTGGAATGGGCAATATTGATGTAGTCTCAACTAAACAGAAATTAGAAGCATTATTGAACGGTAATGTAGAAACTACTACGGAACATATAGAGCAAAATCATATAGACAACGATGATGCAGTTTCGCATGCAGTGCATATAACAGTTGAACAGCAAGCAATTTTAAAAGCAGTACGTGCCATTATGTGTATTGAAGCATTACAAAATGTGGGGAATATACAAAAAACAGCTCCGAGTATTGAAGAAATTGAAGCAGATGCTTTCGGATTTGAATTTACAGTATTTATGGATACGGATTGTAGTATAGAAGAATTGAAACAAGTAGTACTTCATGTTTCTGAAATTGAGAAAGTGGAAGTAAAGCAAGGAGAACCTATATCGAGGGAAGTAGCTTCTAAAAAAGTCGTTACACAAGAAGTTGTGCAAGTAGAAGAAACGCTACAACCAGCTGTGGCTACGCAGGTAGAATCACCGATAGTGGCAACGAATCAGCCAGCTAAAAGTACTACAAAAACGAAAAATGCTAAAGTGGAGAATCGTTCAATTCGTGTTCAATTAGAGAAAATTGAAAGATTAATGAATATGTTTGAAGAAAGTGTAATTGAACGTGGGCGCATTGATGAATTGGCTCAAACGATTCAAAACAAGGAACTAATTGAACATTTAAATCGATTAGGCGATATTTCAAAAGATATTCAAAATGTACTATTAAATATGCGTATGGTGCCAATTGAAACTGTGTTCAATCGTTTCCCGCGTATGGTACGTATGTTAGCGAAAGATTTAGGGAAAAAAATCGATTTACAAATTACAGGTGAAGATACTGAAGTAGATAAAATTGTTATTGATGAAATCGGTGATCCGCTCGTTCATTTAATTCGAAATGCAATCGATCACGGTGTTGAAACTGTTGAAAAACGACGTGATGCAGGTAAAAATGAGACAGGTACTATTAAATTAGAAGCTTTTCATAGTGGAAATCATGTCGTTATTCAAATTACGGATGATGGAAACGGTATTAATAAAGGGAAAGTATTAGAAAAAGCGATTAAAAATGGCGTTGTAACTGAAGCAGATGCGAATAGATTAACAGATCGTGAAGTGTTTGATCTTATTTTCCAACCAGGATTTAGTACAGCTGAAGTTGTATCAGATCTTTCTGGACGCGGTGTCGGATTAGATGTTGTAAAACATACGATTCATAGTTTAGGTGGACATTTAATCATTGATTCTGAGGAAGGCAAGGGAAGTACATTTAGAATTGAACTTCCGTTAACGTTGTCTATTATTCAATCTATGCTTATTCAAACGAATGATAAGCGTTATGCTTTACCTCTTGGAAATATAGTTGAAGCAATTCGAATTAAGAAAGAAGACATCCAATCCTTACAAGGAAAAGATGTGTTAAATTATCGTAATCAAATTATTGAAGTGAAACATTTAAGTACTGTATTTGGTGAAAAAACAGTAGATGAGGCGTTTGCGTCATATGATGGTCAAATGGTTCCTGTGTTAATTGTTCGTAATACACATCGCAGCTATGGACTTATTGTAAACACAATTATCGGTCAAAGAGAAATAGTCTTAAAGTCATTAGGTGACTTCTTTGCAGAGAGTTCTAATTATTTCTCTGGTGCGACGATTCTCGGTGATGGACGAGTGGTCCTCATTTTAAACCCAGAAGGTTTATAATAGGAATGAAGGAAAGCTCCCCACTTGTATACAATTGGGGAGCTTTTTGACTAATCGTTACTACTCTAATAATGGCAATAAATACATATTAACGTTTTATATAATAAGTTTGCTAAAATCAAATGAGAGTTTATATCATTTGATAGAAAAACAGAAATGAGGAGGCAGGGAAAATGCCTGAGCAACACACAAAAGGGGATACGAGCACGATTGTGCTAGAAAAAGAAAATGAGCATTTAACGCCTCAAGAATGCGATATTCTTGGCGAAATTGCAAATATATCATTTGGTTCAGCTTCGACTGTATTATCAACAATTTTAAATAGGCAAGTAAGCATTACTGCTCCTCGCATAGAGTTGGTAGATTTATATGATTCAAGAGATGTCGAAGTTCCACATGTTGTATTAAACATTCACTTTACAAAAGGATTAGATATGGAAAACCTTCTTGTCCTTAAGCAAGATGTTGCATTGTCTATTGCTGATTTAATGATGATGGGAACAGGCGAGGTGGAGGACGGAAAAGAACTTGGTGAATTAGAGCTAAGTGCTGTACAAGAAGCGATGAATCAAATGATGGGATTCGCAGCTACATCTATGTCGGAATTCTTCCAAGATACAGTAGATATGTCTCCGCCGACGATTAAAGTTGTAAAGTTATCAGAAGAAATGGAGAAAATCTCTGAAATCGATGGAAATCATACGATTGTTAAAGTGTCGTTTGATTTAAAGATAGATAATCTTGTAAACTCTAAACTTGTACAAATTGTTTCTGTTGAGCATGCGAAACAAATGGTAAATAAATTAATGCAATTATCTGGTGGAGTAGAAGAAAAAGACGAGACAGCAGAAGTAGTGGAAACTGAGATTGTAGAAGAAGTTGAAAAAGAGCATTTAACACAAGAAGAGAAAGATGTGCTTGGTGAAATTGCAAATATTTCAATTGGTTCCGCTTCAACAGTATTGTCAACGCTTTTAAATCAGCCAGTTACAATTAGTACACCAAATGTGGAAGCAATCAATGTTCGTCATTATGATGGAGTACCAGTGCCATTTGTTATTTTAAATGTTGACTTTGTTGAAGGGCTAAAGAATGAGAATGTATTCGTATTTACGAAAGATGTCGCCTTAACAATGGTAGATTTAATGATGATGGGAACAGGGGAAGTTGATCCGGAAAAAGAGCTTACTGAATTAGAACTGAGCGGTATTAAAGAAATTATGAACCAAATGATGGGGCACGCTGCTACGGCGATGTCAGAAATGTTCCAAGAAAAAATGGACATGACGCCGCCAAATGTTAAATTTGTAACGTTAAAAGAAGAAATGGAGTATTTGGGAGAGTCAATGGAAGTGGACGAACTCGTTCAAATTACGTTCAATCTTGAAATTGGCGATCTGCTTCAATCGAAAATGTATCAAATTTTGCCGATTTCTGAAGCGAAAGAAATGGTAAGGCGACTTCTGTATCCAATGGTGGAAGAAGAAGAGATTGCAACAGAAGAAATTGAAGAAGAAAAAATTGTAGAACCAGTTGTGCAACCTATTGAATTTAAAGAAGTAAAACAAATGGAGCCAGTATATATGGACACGTCCATTCTACAAAATGTAGAAATGAACGTGAAATTTGTATTTGGAAGTACAGTGAAAACAATTCAAGATATATTAAGTTTACAAGAAAATGAAGCAGTTGTACTAGATGAGGATATTGATGAACCGATTCGTATTTATGTAAATGATGTATTAGTGGCGTATGGTGAACTTGTAAATGTAGATGGATTTTTCGGAGTAAAAGTGACGAAATCACTATAAGGCATTGAAATAGGAGTTTGAACTAGTAGATGAAAAACGTAAAGTTTTTTCTAATGAGTTGGCTATGCATACATGTATGCTTGTTCTTCCCCTTGCAAAGTCAGGCTGAGGAACAAATTGAGTCAGATCAAAAAATAAATGAAGTGAATGTACAAGAAGAAAATAAGGAATCTCAAGAATCGTCAGAGCAAGTGGAAACGAAGCAAGATGAAGAGAAACAAAAAGAAGTAGAACAAAAAGAAGTAAAACAACAAGAAGTAGAACAACAAGAAGTAGTAAATAAACAATTGGGTGAAAGAAAGATAGAAACGGAACAAGGAATTGTTACAGTAGATAAGCCGGAGCTTAAAGTTGGCGAAGAAGTGCGAATTGCTGTAGAACCAAATGGGAAAAACATTCAAAGCATGAAAGGTATATTGCAGTTACAAAAAAATGGCGAGCAATATGCGCAAGAAAGAATACTATCTTTTGAGTATGATGAAGAAACGAAGAGCTGGGTTGCTAACTATAAAGCAGAGGATTTTGATTTGCAAGGTGATTGGAATCTCCAGCTCGTTCAAAGTTACAAAGAGAATGAGAAAGAAGAAATCGTAAAAAATGAAGTGAAAGTCCCGCTCATTCGTATTAAAAATGAAACGCCAACTATAGATAAAGAATTGCCAAAGTTACAGAAAGTTACAATTGATGAAGTAAAAGAGAACTTAGTTGAACGAAAACAGGGAGATTCTATACATATACGAGTAAAAGCGTCAGATATAGAATCGGCTGTAAAAGAAGTGCGCGTTACATTAAAAGGGAAAGAAAATAAAGAGCTTTCGTTTTTATTAGACTACAACAAGTATGATATGGATTGGCAAAAAATATTTGAAATAACAGAAGAATTGCCAGCTGGGCCATACGAATTACATGTAGAGATAATAGATGCAGCAGGTAATAAACTTGTTGAGGAAAGTGAATATACCATTTCTATTTTGGCGCCAAAAAACGAAGATGACAAAAAGATAGAAGAGAAAGAGAAAGAAGATAAATTAGATAATAAACTAGAAAATGAATTAGAAGATAAGAAAGAAAATGAGAAGCAAGAGGATTTGAAAGTCAAAAACCCGCTTCCAGAAGAAAAATTACCAGTTGTTCAAATTCCGAAGCAAGATGAGGAAGTAAATAAGTTTATAAAAGAACCGTTGAAAGAGAAAGAGGAATTTACTTACGTCATAAAAGAGCCGTTCGAAGACAACAAGGAAGTACATAAGGCGAAGGACCAAAAAGAGAAAAATAACAAACAAGTTGCCTCTAAAAAGAAAGAACAAAAAGAAGAATCAAAAGACAAGAAAGAAGAAAAAGGTGAACAGGGAGTACAAGCTTCGGATGTGTTTACTATCATGTCAGGTTTATTCGTACTGTTTTTAGTTTTAAAGAGTAATAAAGAATGGGGCTAATTATTTCATAGTAGTGGAGGCGCTTAAATGGAGATTAAACGTACGACAATTGAAGATAAGGCGTTACAACCATTAAAACAGCCTGCAGCTATTTCGGAGCATGAAATCCAGAAAGAACGAAAGCGTAGCAATTTAGTGTTTACTGGACAGTCTAAAATTATTTCGAAAAATAATGAAATAGGTATTTTACTTGCAAGTTTAAGTGATGGAAAGATTATGAAGGAAATGCTTTCTAAAGAGATGGATACAGTGTTACAACTTTTTAAAAAGCTACATACGTTATCTGGAGAAGGTAAGCAAACAGAAAAAATATTTGAACAAGTAATTAGAAGCCTACAAGGGCTTGTTAAGCAGGCGCATATAAAAGACCTTCCTTTGTTAGATGGAACATATGATTTCGCTGAAGTACAACTATCATTTGGTAGAAAAGTACATATTCCGTTACTAGATGTGAGCGCACTTATTTCTAGAGTGGAAAGTGATTCTTCAGAAGGAAATATAAATTTGATGGTAACGGTTATTACTGCTTATATAACGAAATTGTCTAACGAAACAATTTTAATTAGTGTTACAGACCGCATTGCTAAAGATCGGGATGTAAGTGTATGGAGAGCGCTTGCGGAAATTAACATGACACAATTATCACAGGCATTGAAACAAACGATGCAAGAACATAAATGGTCTATGACGTTTCTTTTTCTCTTCATATGGATTGTCGGTATTATTTTAATTCGAGTTATGTAAAAAGGTCGTCACTCCATTGTGACGACCTTTTTTATATTTTTTCGTAGAAGAATGTATCAAATCGCTGAAGATTGTAACGCTCGGGTGTTAAAATTTGTTCCGTACTACCAACAAATAGTACGCCGCCTTTTCGTAAAGAACGACTAAATTTTTCATAAAGTTTTACTCTTGCTTCTTCGGTAAAATAAATCATTACGTTGCGACAAATAATCAAATCATAATTTGTATCGAATGACTGCATTAAAAGGTCATGTTGTTTAAACGAGACGTTTTGTTTAATGTTTTGATGCAATGAATATAGATCATTCTCTTTTGTGAAATGACGTTCTTTCAAATCATTAGGTAATTCCTTTAACGAACGTTCTGTATATTGACCGCGTTTTGCAGTTTCTAAAATATGAAAATCAAGATCTGTTGCTTGAATTTCAAAACGAAATGGAGCTAGATGCTTTGATAAAATTAAAGAAAGTGTATACGGTTCTTCACCAGCAGCGCAAGCGGCACTCCATACCTTTAATTTTCCGCTATTTTGTTCGAGTAATTTAGGTAGTGCTTTCGACTCTAAAGTTTGCCATCGTTCTTTATTTCTAAAAAACTCTGAAACGTTAATTGTAATATAGTCAATAAAATTTAAAAATAAATTTTGATCAGCACGTAATTTGTTTAAAAAATTAGTGTAGTTTTCAAAGCCTTTTCTCGAAATGAAAGCATCGATTCTACGGCGCATTCTATCTTGCTTATACGAAGCGATATCCATATTGAATTGTTGTTTAAAACTCGTGATAAAATGATCATAATCTTGTTCAATTATCATATTTACAATGGGCACAATAATGATATTGTGCCGCCCCCTTTACATCATACGAATTTTTTGTTCAAAGCTTTTTTTCATTTGCTTTTCATGTAATCCTGGTAAATCATAAATGACAGCATCAATACCTGCTTCTTTTGCAACATCGACAGGGATGACAGATGTATGTTTGTCCCCATTATAAAAACAGAGAACTAAATCAGTGTCTTCAATAATTTGTTTAACAAAAAACATATAATCTGATCGGTAAATGGAGTCAGAAGGATGATCGAAAGCAACATATTCGGCTCCGTGTTTTTTTAAGTAATCAACGACTTCTTGAAATTCATCTGTTATTGCTTGCAATGGTTGCAGCGTGTAAAGGCATAAATTTTGAGCGAGTCTTTCATTCTCAACGAAAAAACGAAGAACCTCATTTTCAATAGATTTATAACATAATATGTAAATTTTATGTTTGTGAGCATAGTCAGTTAAAAATTTTTTAATTTCTTCTTGATCTAATGCTGTTAATTGATTTGAACCACAAAGGAAAATATTCATAGAATTGTGCCACCTCATGCTAAATTGTAACATATCTTTTATAAAAAATAACTGCAAAATATTACTGTTCAGAGTATAATTATAAATAACTGGATTTTACGATTAAGTTTAGGAAGAAATAAAAAAATAAATAGGTGATATATATGCTACGTTCTATCTCGCATAATCCAATTTTATCGCATATACCGCCTGCTACTCAAATGCCGAAAGAAGCAAATGTCAGGACAGGACTTGCATTTTCGGATAATTTGCATGCAGATCCGAAAAAAGATAAATTACTAGAACAAATGGAAGCGTTTGTCGATAATATTGGAGAAATTAAAGAAAAAATTGAAATGGAATTAACGCTTGATAATGTAATGGAATACAAAAATACAGTAAAATCATTTTTGAATTTTTACGTTGATAATGTATTGCAGTATAAAGATGTCATGTCTCGTCACCCACGTTATGGATATTCACAGAAAATGACGATTGTGAAACAGGCAGAAATGGGATTGAATGAATTAGAAGATGTTATGAATTTAATTAATACGAAAACAGGACATTTAGAAATGTTAAATCAAATTGGAGAAATCCATGGTTTAATTGTGAATTTAGTCTTGTAAAAGGAAGGAAGCTATATGTACATACAATTATATGAAAAGCTCGTTATTATACAAAAGGCGTATGAAAATATTCAAGCGCTTGGAGAGCAAATATATGAGAATTTAAAAAATAAAGATATAAATGCAGTTCAAAAGTTACAAGTAGAACAATTGCAGTACATTGATGGTTTAAAAGGACTATCTAGCTCATTCGAAGAAATGGTTGTTCAGTTTTGTAAAGAAAAGGATGTTGAAGCATCTCGTGTAAGTGCATTATTTTCGTATTTTTCTCAAGAAGAAATTGAAAAAATGGAAGAATTACAAAAAAACGTAACTGAATTAGAAGAGAATGTAAAAATGATTCTTTTGAAAAATCAATATTACTTAAACGTACTATTAAAAACTACAGAAAGTATTGTGGATTCTGTTTCTGAATATAATTTAGAGCGAAACAATAATTCGCAAATCTTTATGAATGAACTATTGTAAAGGAGAAGTGAAGCTTTATGAGATTATCTGATTATAATACACCGCTATCAGGGATGCTAGCGGCTCAAATGGGATTACAAACAACGAAACAAAACTTATCTAACATTCATACACCGGGTTATGTGCGTCAAATGGTGAATTACGGATCTGTTGGAGCAAGTAATGGTCATACGCCAGAACAGAGAATTGGTTACGGTGTACAAACGCTAGGTGTTGACCGTATTACTGATGAGGTAAAGACGAAGCAGTTTAATGATCAATTATCTCAGCTCTCTTACTATAACTATATGAATTCGACTTTATCACGTGTAGAGTCTATGGTTGGAACGACAGGAAAGAATTCATTATCTAGTTTAATGGACGGTTTCTTTAATGCCTTTCGTGAAGTGGCAAAAAATCCAGAACAACCAAACTACTACGATACATTAATTTCTGAAACTGGGAAGTTCACAAGTCAAGTAAATCGTCTTGCGAAAAACTTAGATACAGTGGAAGCGCAGACGGCAGAAGATATTGAAGCGCATGTTAATGAATTTAATCGTCTTGCTGCTAGTTTAGCAGAAGCGAATCATAAAATTGGACAAGCAGGTACACAAGTGCCGAATCAACTTTTAGACGAACGAGATCGCATCGTTACAGAGATGTCTAAGTATGCAAACATCGAAGTATCTTATGAATCTATGAATCCTAATATTGCGAGTGTTAGAATGAATGGTATTTTAACAGTAAATGGACAAGATACATATCCACTTCAATTAAATAAAGAAAAAGACCCAATGTCAGTTGAGATTTACGGTTCAGAAATCAATGTAACTAGCGGAGCGATAAAATCAGCGATTGACACGAAAGCGAAGATTGTTGATTATAAAAAAAATCTTGAAGACTTAATGAGTTCAGTGAAAAATCAAGTGAATACAGTGATGGGAAAAGATTTCTTCGTTGGAGATCATGCGAAAGATATGAAGTTAAATCCAGAATTTCAAAAAGATATTTCGAAAATGAAAATATCTGCTGAAACAGCAAATAAACTAGCAGCAATTACAGATGGAGACTATAAAGAAGGTCTTTCTTATAAAGCAGCATTAGACCAATTCATAGTTCGTGTAGCTTCTGATAAAAGTGCAGTGAATGCTTATCAAAAAATTCATGGGGACTTATTAGAAGGCATTCAGCAAGAAAAGATGAGCGTTGAAGGGGTAAATATGGAAGAGGAAATGGTAAATTTAATGGCCTTCCAAAAATATTTCGTGGCGAACTCTAAAGCTATTACTACGATGAATGAAGTGTTTGATAGTCTATTTTCGATTATTCGATAGGTGATAGTAATTGATTGAAAATATATAAGGAGGAGATAGAAATGAGAGTATCTACATTTCAAAATGCAAACTGGGCAAAGAATCAGTTAATGGATTTGAACGTGCAACAGCAATATCATCGAAATCAAGTAACTTCAGGGAAGAAAAATCTTCTTATGAGTGAAGACCCACTTGCGGCAAGTAAGTCATTTGCGATTCAACATTCATTGGCGAATATGGAGCAAATGCAAAAAGATATAGCGGATTCGAAAAATGTATTAACACAAACTGAAAATACTTTACAAGGTGTTTTGAAATCTCTAACGAGGACAGATCAATTAATGGTGCAGGCATTAAGTGAGCAAAATGGTGAAAAAGAATTGAAGGCCATTGGTGCAGAGATTGATCAAATTTTAAAACAAGTTGTATATTTAGCGAATACGAAAGAGCAAGGTCGTTATATTTTCGGTGGTGATAGTGCAGAAAAACTGCCATTTACAGAAGATGGTACGTATCAAGGTGGACAAAATGATGTGAACTGGCAACTAAATGACGGTTATGAAATAAAAGCATTTCGAAACGGAGAGGCATTATTATCTCCGGTTATAAAGACGTTAAAACAGATGAGTGAAGCGATGCAAAAAGGTGATCAAAAAGCGTTACAACCGTTATTAGGAGAAAACAAGAAAAACTTAGATGGCATCATTAACCGTACAACTGAAGTTGGTTCAACAATGAACACAATGGAGACGTTTAAAACAATTTTAAGCGAACAAAATTTAGCGCTTCAAGAAAACCGTAAAGAAATTGAAGATGTCGACTTAGCGGTAGCAATTTCCGACTTAGCATATATTAATGCAACATATGAAGCGACGTTAAAAGCTGTTAGTACGATGAGTAAAACGAGTATTTTAGATTATATGTAAAAAAGGAGTGGTAGTTAATGGCAGTTACATCAACAGGTATTGGTAATAGACAACAAATTTGGAATCTAGGCAATAATATAATAGATACTTCAAAGCTAGTAGAATTAGAATTACAAGCGTTGGATATGAAGAAAACTCCTTATAATAATGAAAAGGAACAACTTACACAAGAAAAATTATTATATGCAAGTTTGAAAAAGGAATTTAGTTCTCTAACACAAACAATGAAAGATTTATCTAGTTTTAAAGGGAATGAAAAAAAAGTAACCCTCTCTCAAGAAGGATATATTAGTGTGACAGCAGATGCTTCAGCAATTGCAGGAACCTTTAATATTGAAGTCAAAGAATTGGCTCAACGCCATCAAATTTCAAGTGAAAAGATAGCGGATTTAGATGCTAAAATTGATATGGAAGAAACAATAAAGATTAACAATCAGGATATTCTAATTACAAAGGATACTACATACCGTCAATTAATAAATAAAATTAATAGTGGAAATTATGGAGTTTCGGCATATTCTCTTGGAAATAAGATATTCTTTTCTTCTTCAAAAATGGGCGAAAAGGGAGCTATTAAGTTAGAAGATAGCGGTCAATTTTTAGAAAAGATGGGATTTGTAAAAACAGATGGTACACTTAATGAAATAGAAAAGGCTAAAAATTCAACATATGTAATTAATGGGGTTGAAGAGCATGGAGAGTCAAATACAATAGAAACTCTTCCAGGTGTTAAAATTCAACTAGATAAATCTGAGGTAGGAAAGAGCGTTAAATTTACAGTAGAAGATTCAAATGTAAAAGAAGCGAATGAACTTATAAAAAAAATGGTAAGCAATTATAATCAAGCGGTATCTACAGTAGAATTATTTGGTGGGAAAAATGGAGCGCTTCAAGGCCAAAATATTATGGGTGATATTAGAAGGATTATGAATAATATTGTAACATACTCACAAGATGGAAATTATTTGTTTTCGTATGGTATTCAGGTGACAAAAGAGGGTACATTACAAGTTGATGAAGCAAAATTAACAAACGCTTTGAAAGAAAACCCGGATGCGGCAAAACAATTCTTTTTTAGTGCAGATGGTCTTGGAAAACAAATAGATACACAATTTAATAAGATATTCGGTGACGTGGGAATCATAGGAGAAAGAATAAAAATTATAGATGACCGTGTGGGGAAACTAGATCGTAAAATCAATGATATTGACATTCAAAATAAGCAAAAACAAGATGATATTGTAAAGAAATATCAAAAATTAGAAAGTACATTAGCGGCGCTTGATAGTCAGCTAAAAACAATTAAAGCAATGACAAAACAAAAAAGTGATGATTAATGAAATCTAAGGAAGTGATCGTATGCAAGCATGGCAACGTTATATGCAAAATGATATTATGACGAGTAATCCGATTAAAAATACAATTTTTATTTATGAAAGATGTATTGTAGAGTTTCGTAATTTAGAAGAACTTTTACATACTTTTAACTTACAAGAAGGAGATGCGCTTCTTGAAAAGTTAGAACGTATTTTTGAAGAATTAAAACTTCAATTAAACCCTGAAATTACAAAAGATTTATATGATAGTTTATATGGCTTATACGATTGGATTAGCATTCAAATTCAAACGATGAAAGTGACTCGTGAGGCAAAAGACATGGATGCAATTGTGAAAGTATTACAAGATTTAATAGATGGTTACCGCGGAGCACTTGAAAATGAACAATGATATTTATCGGACGTTTGTCGGCTGTTTTAATGAAATCGGTGAATTGCAAGTGTCAGATGGAGAGTTTGCTGAGAAGAGTGAAATGTTAAATCGCTGGATGATGACATTGGATGAAGAAACACGTGCACAAGTTGCAGCAGAAGTAAGCCCATTCATTATTAAGGCAGCTCAGCATATTCGAGATAAGCAAAAGATTTTGGAAGAAATGATAATGGAAAATGATGGGCGGATGAAAGCTAATTCATTTTACGGTAAATATTAATGATAGAGTTTGGAAACGGATTCCCCTTTTAAAAGGGGATCCATTCCTTTGTTTAAATAAAGAATTCCGCTGATTGAGGTTTCACTTTATGACTGTAATAAAAAAGTAGTAATCTAAATAATATAAAAATGAACTTAGTTTGTAGTTCATATGTTGAAATGTTTCATGAATTACTGCGTGTATACAGTTTTTTCGTATTCTTTTTTATATTTTTATATTTTTCTAAAGACAACAATGGAAAAATGGAATAAAATATGTAAGGGTACATAATAGTTAATATTTTAATAAATACATATAAGAAAATAAATAATGAAGTGAAACTTCCATCAGTGGATCATTAAGTTAGAAAAGGAAGGGTGTGGAATATGCCAGATTTAGTGAGTGATGTAAGCCATTATATGAATTATTTAGTAACGAAACGAAATACGGTTTCTAGTAATATTGCAAATGCGAATACACCTGGCTATAAAGCACAAGATGTAACATTTGCTGAGCAGATGAATAAAAGTAGTGCATTATATAAAAACAATGCGGCTGATTTAAAGAGCAATCCAGATTTATATCAAACGAATGAAATGCACTTGCCGACAGTAAATATGAAAAATACATATGCAAAGATTCAAACAAAATCAATGCAAACGAATAAAGACGGAAATAGTGTGGATGTAACGACAGAAATGCTAGATTTAATGAAAGCAAATCAGTTATACGGTATTTCAATTAACGCGATTAATACACAATATGCAATTAACCAAGCGGCACGCGGACGTTAAGTAGAAGGAGAGACAACGGATGTTTCAGGCAATTAATGCAAGTGGCTCAGGGCTAACGACAGCGAGAAAGTGGATGGAAGTTACTTCTAACAATATTGTAAATGCGAATACGACGGCGGCTCCGGGGGCAGATTTATATGAGCGTCGTAGTGTGGTGCTAGAATCAAACAATAGTTTTGCAAGTATGTTAGATGGTGCTCCTACTAATGGAGTAAAAATAAAAAGTATTGAAGCAGACAAAACGGAAAATTTAGTGTATGATCCGACGCATCCGCACGCAAATGAAGAAGGATATGTACGTTATCCAAATATTGATGTAACTGCTGAAATGACGAATGTAATGGTTGCTCAAAAAATGTATGAAGCGAATACGAGTGTATTAAATGCAAATAAAAAAATGCTTGATAAAGATTTAGAAATCGGCCGAGGATAAGGGGGAAGATAGTAATATGAAAATCCAACCAATGTTACATACACAACCATTTGGAGCAATTCAGTCAATTGGTGCACCGAAAACTTCTCAAACATCTGTAGTTGAGGGGAAAAAGTTTATTGATTTATTGGAAGATATGAATCAAACGCAAAACAATGCACAAACAGCAGTATATGATTTACTAACTAAAGGGGTAGGAGAAACACATGACGTTTTAATTCAGCAAAAGAAAGCTGAGTCTCAAATGAAAACAGCTGCTCTCGTACGTGATAATCTTATTGAAAATTATAAGTCACTAATTAATATGCAAATTTAGGAAAGTGGACGGGTGTGTTTAAATGGAAAAGATGAAAAATGTTATCCAATCGTTAAAAACGTGGCATAAGTTAGTAATTGGTGCTGCGCTTTTAGCGATTGTAACAGGAGCACTTTTATACTTCACCTTGCCAGATAAATATGTTGTTGTATATCAAAATTTAAATGATACAGATAAACAAGAGATTACAGCAGAATTATCGAAGTTAGGTGTCGATTATCAATTAGCGGCCGATGGTTCGATTCGTGTGCAAAAGAATGATGCTCCATGGGTTCGAAAAGAAATGAATGGGATGGGCTTACCGTTTAATTCTAAAAGCGGTGAGGAAATTTTATTAGAAAGCTCGCTCGGTTCAAGTGAGCAAGATAAAAAAATGAAGCAAATTGTCGGTACGAAGAAGCAATTGGAGCAAGATATTGTAAGAAACTTTGCGACAGTTGAAACGGCAAATGTTCAAATTACATTGCCTGAAAAAGAGACGATTTTTGATGAAGAAAAAGCAAAAGGAACAGCGGCGATTACGGTTGGAGTGAAGCGTGGCCAATTGTTAACAGCTGATCAAGTTGCAGGTATACAGCAAATGATAAGTGCAGCAGTTCCTGGTGTGAAGGCAGAAGAAGTAAGTGTTATTGATAGTAAAAAAGGTGTTATCTCAAAAGGAGCAGATGAAGCGCATTCTAGTAGTTCCTCTTCTTATGAGAAAGAAGTAGAGATGCAGCATCAACTTGAAGGTAAATTAAAGCAAGATATTGATGCAACATTAATGACGATGTTTAAACCGAATGAATATAAAGTGAATACGAAAGTATCTGTAAACTACGATGAAGTTACACGTCAGTCAGAAAAGTATGGTGATAAAGGTGTACTTCGTAGTAAACAAGAGCAAGAGGAAAGCTCTACTGCGCAAGAAGGGACAGATACGAAGCAAAGTGCTGGTATTACAGCAAACGGTGAAGTGCCGAACTACGGTACGAACAATAATCAAAATGGTAAAGTTGTTTATAATAATAAAAATGGTAATAAAATAGAAAACTATGAAATAGATAAAACAGTTGAAACAATTAAGAAACACCCAGAATTAACGAAAACAAATGTTGTTGTATGGGTAGATAATGATACGCTAGTAAAACGTAGAATGGATATGACAACTTTTAAAGAAGCAATCGGAACAGCGGCAGGACTTCAAGCTGATCCGAACGGTAACTTTATAAATGGTCAAGTTAACGTTGTAACTGTTCAGTTCGATCAGCCGAAAGTCGAAAAAGAGAAAGAGCCAGAAAAAAGTGGCATGAACTGGTGGTTATTCGGTGGAATTACAGCTGGCTTATTAGCGATCGGTGGTCTAGTATGGTTCTTATTAGCAAGACGTAAGAGAAAGAAAGAAGAAGAAGAGGAATATGAAGAATACTTAGCAGAAGATGAAATTGCTGCAAGTAATGAAAGTATCTTGGAAATTCCTGAAGAAAAAATAGTGCCAGAGCCAAAACCTGAACCAGAAGAACCGAAAGAACCAACGTTAGATGAACAAGTGCAGGATGCTACGAAAGAACATGTAGAAGGTACTGCAAAAGTAATTAAAAAATGGCTAAACGGACAGTAAGGGAGGAACAACGATGTTAGATGAAATCTCCTCCAAAGAAAAAGCTGCCATCCTTATTCGTACATTAGAAGAAGGGGTGGCAGCAAAAGTCATTGAATATATGACAGCTGAGGAAAAAGAAGTATTACTTCGTGAAATCGCGAAGTTTCGTGTATATAAACCAGAAACGTTAGAAAATGTACTAGGAGAGTTCTTATATGAACTAAATGTAAAAGAATTGAACTTAGTCACTCCAGATAAAGAATACATTCGTCGCATATTTAAAAACATGCCAGAAGACGAACTGGAAAAATTATTGGAAGACCTTTGGTATAACAAAGATAATCCATTTGAATTCTTAAATTCACTTACAGATTTAGAGCCACTTCTTACAGTGCTTAATGATGAATCACCACAAACAATTGCAATTATCGCTTCTTATATTAAACCGCAGCTTGCGTCTCAATTAATTGAGAGATTGCCAGATCATAAACGAGTAGAGACGGTAATGGGTATTGCGAAGTTAGAACAAGTTGATGGTGAATTAATTAATCAAATTGGTGAGTTGTTAAAATCGAAATTAAATAATATGGCATTCAGTGCAATTAATAAAACTGATGGCTTGAAAACGATCGTAAACATTTTAAATAACGTTTCACGAGGTGTTGAAAAAACAGTCTTTCAAAAGCTGGATGAAGTCGATTATGAGTTATCTGAGAAAATTAAAGAAAATATGTTTGTCTTTGAAGACTTACTTGGTCTTGAAGCTCTTGCGCTTCGCCGTGTATTAGAAGAAATTACAGATAACGGTGTTCTTGCGAAAGCACTTAAAATTGCAAAAGAAGAAATTAAAGAGAAACTATTTACATGTATGTCTTCAAACCGTAAAGAGATGATTCTAGAAGAATTAGATGGCTTAGGACCGCTTAAGATGACGGATGCTGAAAAAGCGCAGCAAACGATCACTGGTACAGTGAAAAAGCTAGAGAAAGAAGGAAGAATTATCGTTCAAAGAGGTGAAGAGGATGTCCTTATTTAAAAACAGAATTCCGAAGAATTCTGTTTCTTTTTCTGAAGAAACGTATGAATTACAATTTCCAAAACCAGCTTCAGTCCAAATAGAAGAGGAAGAATTACAAGCTGATCATGCAGAACTTCGCGCCCAGCAAGAATCATTACATATGGAAATGAATCAGCTAAGGCAAGAGCAGCAAATGCTAGAAAGAGAGCGGCAGCAGTTATTACAAGATAAAGAACAATTTCAAATGCATATTCATGAACAAATGGAACAGATGGAAGCAGCGCGTGTGCAGTTTCAAAAAGAACAACAAGAAACAGCATACGAATGGACAGAGTTATTATGGGATCAATCTTTTCATCTAGCAGAAAAAATCGTGAATCAAGCGGTAGATTCACGATTGCTTGATGTGTTACCTATTTTAACTGGCATCGTGCAAACATTGCCAACTTCGTTTGAAAAATTAATCATTACAGTACATCCAGAAACGTTTGAACGTATTCAAGAAGAGAAGGAAAATACGAAAGAATATTGGTTGCTACAATTAGTAGAATGGAAATATGATTTCTCCCTGCAGTTTGGTGAATTTGTTCTGGAAGAAGAGAAAGAGTTCTTTGAATTTAAATTTGCACCTATATTTGCGAAACTTCGTCAGAAATGGGAAGAAGAGAAGCTATTTGAGGAGCAAAATGTATGAGCCGTCTGTTAATGAATGAGAACGAAAAATGGAATAAGTTCATTGAAACACCACTGTATACGAAAGTAGGCAAAGTTCATAGTGTACAAGAACAGTTTTTCGTAGCAAAAGGGCCGAAAGCGAAGATTGGAGATGTTTGCTTCGTTGGAGAACATAAGGTCTTATGTGAAGTGATTGCTATTGAAAAAGAAAATAATATGCTACTTCCATTTGAACAGACAGAAAAAGTATGTTATGGAGATTCAGTGATTTTAATTTCAGAAGATGTTGTTGTACCACGTGGTAATCACTTACTCGGAAAAGTGTTAAGTGCAAATGGTGAAGTATTAAATGAGGACGCTGAAAACATTCCATTACAGAAAATAAAACTAGATGCACCGCCTATACATGCATTTGAACGTGAAGAGATTACTGATGTATTTGAAACAGGAATAAAATCAATTGATTCTATGCTAACAATTGGTATCGGTCAAAAGATTGGTATTTTTGCTGGATCAGGTGTTGGTAAATCTACTTTACTTGGAATGATAGCAAAAAACGCAAAAGCTGATATAAACGTTATTAGTTTAGTAGGAGAACGTGGCCGGGAAGTAAAAGACTTTATTCGAAAAGAATTAGGCGACGAAGGTATGAGAAAAAGCGTCGTTGTTGTAGCGACGTCAGATGAAAGTCATCTTATGCAACTTCGTGCAGCGAAACTCGCAACGTCTATTGCTGAATACTTCCGTGATCAAGGCAATAACGTATTACTTATGATGGACTCTGTTACTCGTTTTGCCGATGCACGAAGAAGTGTTGATATTGCTGTTAAAGAGTTACCGATTGGTGGTAAAACACTGCTAATGGAAAGTTATATGAAGAAGCTGTTAGAGCGGTCCGGGAAAACACAAAAGGGATCTATAACAGGTATTTATACGGTGCTTGTTGATGGGGACGATTTAAATGGTCCTGTACCAGATTTAGCACGTGGTATTTTAGATGGACATATTGTATTAAAGCGTGAGCTTGCAACGCTTAGTCATTATCCTGCAATTTCAGTATTAGATTCAGTAAGTAGGATTATGGAAGAAATTGTTTCGCCACATCATTGGCAACTTGCAAATGAAATGAGAAAAATTTTATCAATTTATAAAGAAAATGAATTGTATTTTAAGTTAGGAACGATTCAAGAAAATGAAGAAAATGCTTATATTTTTGAATGTAAAAATAAAGTAGAAGGTATAAATACGTTTTTAAAGCAAGGTCGATCGGATAGTTTCCAATTTGATGATATCGTTGAAGCGATACACCATATAGTATAAGGCCTCTGCCCAAGAGGTCTTATTTTTTTTGTTTTTTAATATTTCACAGATTTTTTTGGAAAAAAACTATATAATAGAAAAAGAGAACGTTATAATAGGAAGGGGCTATGAAAACAGGTGGATAAACAGCAGTACGACACAATAAAATTGCAAATAAATCAAGAAAAAGAACATATTTTAAAAGAAGTGTATGAATTAACAGCTGAAAAAAGAAAAATAGAACAAAAAAAAGAATATGATTTATATGTTGTGAAATCGCGTAGTAAAGTCGTACAAACTGGGCAACGTATTATGGCTGGCATGCTTTCTTCACATACGTTTTCACCTGAAAGAATAGAAGAATGGAATCGAAAAATTAAAAAAACGGAAGGTTTTATTCAAAAAAATGAAAGCCTTTTAGAGCAAGTAAAAGAAAAAGAACGTGTCATTGATGAGATGTATCAAGAAAATTGCAAAAAGCTTGCGAAAGCACAAGAAAAGCTGGAAGAAAAAATGCTTCTGGATTTGAAAATGTGTATGAATGGATGAGGTGAATGTAGTGATACAGTCTGTATTACCGGTGCAACAAAGTTTACCTCCGCAAAAAGACAAAGGGCTAGAAATACAATCAAAAAATGAAGATTCTTCATTCGATCGTACGATGAGAATGGAAAATAAAAAACAGCCGAAAACGGAGAAAACGAAACGAGAAGAAGCACCAACAGAAGAGAAAAAAGATTATATTCTTTCTAAAAAATCGGTAACGAAAGAAGAGCCTATTGTAAAGAAAGAAGAAAAAAAAGAGACAGAACAGTTGTTATTAGCTGTATCTGAGCAAATGGTTGCAATTGAGCAATTACATGTGCAGCCGGAATTGTTATATCAATACATACAAAAAATACAAGAGCTATATCAAGAATATGGCAATATTAAACTTAATGAATTACCTGCAGCTGAATTACAACAATTACAAGAACTTCTTTCAAATATGAATATCAAAAATGCTATATGTTTAGAAGATACAATGCAAATGGTATTAGACAAAATGAAGATGCCGGAGCAAACGATGCAAGCATTGAAGGTTGTAGAAACAGAAACTTGTAATATCGCAAAGAAACAAGAAGAGTTTAAAGACGTAGATCTTCCGAAAGGTGAGAGCGATGATGCAAAGGTAGAGTTGCCAGAGGTTGATGCATTAAATGATTCGAGCTCTACAGGTGCAGAGTTATTAAATAAAACGACGAGTACCGAACACATAGGGAAATCAAATAGTGGTGCTGAGAAAGTTTCATTACCTGACTTAGGAAAGAAAATGGAAGCGCAAGTAGAAGCGCTGCAAAAATTTGTAGTGAAACAAGAACGTGTTTTATTTCAGTTAAATCCAGAAAAACTTGGTACATTAACAGTATTTATGAAAAAACACGGAGATCAAATTGACGTTCACGTAGAAATGGAAAAACACGATGCGAAAAAACGTGTTGAAATCATTTTTGATGAATTGAAATTAAAGTTAAAAGAAAAAGAAATAAACATTCAAATTAGCTATTCAGATAAAGATGAAAATCGTAAAGAACAGCGAGAACAAGAGCAAAGGCAAAAACAGAAATTAGCAAATACAAATCATGAAAAACAACAATCAACAGAATTTGCGGGATTATTGGAGGAATAAAGCGTGCCAACAGTTGGATTAAATACAACGAGTACAAATCATATTCCGTTACAAACAGGAGCGCAAAAAAGTAATGTACCTGTTAATGGTGTACAATCGCCAGTGCAACAAAGTAATGGAGTTTCTGCAGGAGCGCAAAAGACTCCTGGGGTAATGGGGAAAGATGATTTCCTGAAATTGTTTTTATCAAGTTTTCAACATCAAGATCCATTTAATGCGATGGATATGAATCAAATGATGAATCAGACAGCACAGTTATCTCTTATGGAACAAGTACAGAATATGACGAAAGCAGTAGATAAGCTGCAATCAACGATGTATTCAACAGCACTTGATGGTGGAATGAAGTTTTTAGGTAAATACGTAAGAGGTGTTGACGGCGACGGAAACAAAGTAACCGGTCAAGTAGAAACGGTTCGCCTTGCGGAAAATAACGACGTACAGCTCGTTATTAATAATAAAGTTGTATCTCTTCGTTTCGTTGAGAGAGTGTCTGATAAACCGATTGGGGAAACGAACCCAGAAGACGCAAAGAAAGACGATCAAAAAGTAACTGAAGAAGTAAAAACTACAAATTCATAAGGAGTGTCCATACGTTATGATTAAAGCGTTATATACAAGTATTACAGGAATGAATGCAACACAAAATGCATTAAGTGTAACTTCAAATAATATTGCCAATGCACAAACAGTAGGTTATAAAAAACAAAAAGCAATGTTTGATGATTTACTATATAACAATTCGATTGGTGCAAAAGGTGACGGTAAATATGCAGGAACGAATCCGAAAAGTATTGGTAACGGTGTAAAAATGAGTGGTACGGTTACGGATTATAGTGATGGTACAATTACGTTAACAGGTGGCAAAACACAAGCAGCAATGGAAGGTAATGGTTTCTTCGTTGTAGGTGATTCAAAAGGCGGAAATATGGAATTTACTCGTAAAGGTACGTTTGGGATATCTTCAGATTACTATATTACGAATACTGAAGGTCAATACGTGTTTGCATACCCTGCGAATGAGGCAACTGGTGAGGTTGATTTATCTGGAATTCCAGGACCGTTGCAAATTCCAATGGGAACAGCAATTGGTGGTATTCGAACATCGAAAGGGACAATTAAAGGGAATATTCCAACTGGTGAAAAACAAATTACACAAGATTTACCTGTATATGATAATGCAGGGAATACATGGACAATGCGTGTAGAGTTTAAACAAACGAGTGAACATAATTATACATATAAAGTACAAATGCGCAATGACTCGAAAAAAGAAACAGAGTTTAAAGATGTTCAAGGTGCAGGTGGTAATATGACATTTGATGCTGTTGGAAATCCAAATCCGAAAGAGCAAGGAGCCAATATTCCGTTTGATGGAGGCTCTATAAAATTAGACTTAAGTCATTTAACAAATCATCCAACAGATAAAACATTATCAGTAACAGACGTAGATGGTAGAGCAGCAGCGACGGTTAAAGATTGCTTCATTGCTGACGGTGGATATGTAATGGTAAAATATTCTGATGGAAGTATGAAATCAGCTGGTCAATTAGCTGTTGCGATGTTCCCGAACGAAGGTGGACTAATGAAAACAGGTAATGGTAACTATACAGCGACGAATACAACAGGTATTTTAGCACTTGGTGCATCTGGTCAAAATGGTGCAGGTAAAGTACGCGGTGGTGCACAAGAAGGTGCCAATGTGGATTTATCTGTAGAATTCGTTGACTTAATGTTATACCAACGCGGATTCCAAGGAAATGCGAAAGTAATTAAAGTTTCAGATGAAGTATTAAATGAAGTTGTAAACTTAATTCGATAATATATCGTAATGAAAAAATGTAATGGAGTAGAAAGGGTTTTTTATTCGTATGACAAGACAAGAGCGAATTTTACAATTGCCTTTTTTCGAAAATAAACGTGAACTTGCCGAGCAAGTATTAAAAATAGAACGAGAAGAGCATGTATATTTACCAGATCAATTTGAAATTAAGCAAGTGCCTCCGTATTCATTTGGCGAAAAACAAGCAATCATTGGCCGTATCCATGAGTTTTATTTCATAAGTGTTGGTAGCGATAGCGTTTGGAAGTATCAGCTGTTTAAGGATGAGATGAAGTGTCGTGAGTTTTTTGTTATGTTGCCAAATATTACGGATCAGCAGATAGCGTTTTGGTTTAATAACATAGAGTTATTGAAAAGTTCTTAAAAAGATCTTAAAAGCTCTTTTTAGGGTTGACGAGAGGACCCAGCGTTGTTTTGGAGCGGTTAGTGCCTAATAGGACCTCGACTGGTGTGTAAGGACAGAGGTATGGAGAGTTACTAGAGTAGTATAAGAAGAGGTAAGCAAAGTTTAGTGTGGATAAACATTTATGGTCCAGAAGAGCTCCTAGTTGTAAGAATAGAGCTATGGAGGCATACTGAGATGGATGGGGATGAGATAATCATTTCATAGTAGGCCAGTGTGCCTTCTGGATAGTATGTGACGATAGATTTTTATAAAAGGAGAGGTGAGGAGGATGGCGCAAAATAAGTATCGCGTTACATTCATTTCGCCGAGTGAGGTTGAGCAGCGGACTGTAATGGCGGCGAATAGTTTGCCAGATTTAATCCGTAAAGTAGAGAGTATTATTGCCGATCCAAACGGTTATTTTGTGAATGATAAAAAAAATAATTGTTATTTTAAAGTGATTAAAGAAAATGTTACGTTTATTCAATATGAGTTACTATTTTCTGATAAGGAGATTCATATTGAAAAATTAAAACATATAGCACCGGTGGTATTAAAACGATTATTCGAAAAAATAAATGACCCGGAATTATATGCACTTGCGCTACTTGATGTTGATATAGCAACGAAAGAATATGTGCTAGCAGAAATGAATTCTGAGCTGAGAATAAGAGTAGAGACGGAGCTTTCGAAAAAATGGGAAGCAATGCCGACAGAAATTGTAGGAGCGCAAGAAGTGTTATTAGAAGCACTTGCTTCGTTTATACAAGATTAATTGTTTTTTAATAAAATGAATCGATCAACTATCTATATTTTTATATAGGTAGTTGACTTTTTCGCTTTTATAAAGCTTAATAATTAGATATACGGAATTAATGGAAGGGGAGCGACACCTTTATGTCACAAGCACAAAGTATTTTATTAGAAAGCGGAACAAATGAATTAGAGATTGTTACGTATACTGTTGGTGAAAACCTATTTAGTATTAATGTTATGAAAGTACGTGAAATCATTAATCCATTCCCTGTTACAACTGTGCCAGAATCTCATCATGCAGTTGAAGGTGTTGTTCAAGTACGTGGTGAAATTTTACCTGTTATTAACTTGGCAATGGCTCTTAATTTAAAGTCAACAAAGCCACTTGATCAAACGAAATTTATCATCTCAGAATTAAACCAAATGAAAGTTATTTTCCGCGTTGATGAAGTGCATCGTATTCAACGTATTTCGTGGGAACAAATTGATGAACCAGCTTCATTATCTATGGGACTAGAAGAAACGACATCTGGTATTGTAAAACTAGATGGCAAAATCATTTTACTATTAGATTATGAAAAAATTGTATGTGAAATTAGCGGCACTGGTTATGACAATAAATCAATTGCAGGGTTAGAACAAAAAACAGATCGAGCTGAAAAAGTAATTTATATTGCAGAAGATTCAGCGATGCTACGCCAAATATTAGAAGAAACATTATCATCAGCTGGATATACGAAAATGAACTTCTTCAGCAATGGTGCAGAAGCGTTAGCGCAAATTGAAAAATTAGCGAAAGAGCAAGGCGAGAAAATGTTTGAACATATTCACTTGCTAATTACGGATATTGAAATGCCAAAAATGGATGGACATCATTTAACGAAAGTGGTTAAGGATAGTGAAGTAATGAATCGTTTACCAGTCATTATTTTCTCTTCATTAATTACAAATGAATTATTCCATAAAGGTGAAGCTGTAGGAGCAAATGCCCAAGTAAGTAAGCCAGATATTCAAGAGCTAATTGGTTTAGTTGATAAGTTAGTGCTTTAAAAGCTTCTATTTAGCCAGAATAGAAGCTCTAGCTAAGTGTTGAGCGGTCAGTGCTTAATAGAGCCCTATGCGATGTTGAGACCAGAGATATGGAGTGGTTATAGGTAAGTAGAAGAGCTGGCGTATAACATTTTTCTATTTAGTAGGAATAGGGGAACTACTTATGTAAGTAAGTTTTTAGTGATTAATAGAGTCTCATGCGATGTGAGTTCAGAGGTATGAAGTTTAGGTAAGAAGAAGTGAGACTTTGATTGAGGATCTGAAGACTAGATTTATAACTCTATTCTGTTAGAGAGGGGAAGGAATTAGCCATGTGTAGCATTGGCTAATTCCTTTTTGGTATTCTATACTCTAACCTGGCAGAAAAATGAAAGGTTTCTAAGATGTTTGGCGCTGTATGTATGAAAAAATCTTCAAATGAAGATTTTTGATTTGAAAATATAAGCAAACGTATTTTCGAGGGTTATTTTAGTAACATTTCGTGGTAACGCAAATTTTTTCGGTGAAAAAACATTCAAAATACCATATAATATAATTAAATGTAATTAATATGCAATTTTACATATTAATAAAAAACATTTTCCAAATTTTTATACTTTCTATACATTTTTGTATGTTTATTATTTGACAGATAATTTCGAACTGTTATAATATGGATATGTAAAAATTGCTATTTTCTTAAAAGACATGGGAGTCAGATGAGAATTGTGAAAGGATGAGGGGGAGTGGCACAGATTATGTATCACCACACAGCAATTAATGTATTAGGTCTTTTACAAAACATGTCAAATAATAAAATGAACGATATGCAACTAGAGGTGGAATTTAAAAAAATAGAAAAAGAATTCCAAGTAAAGTATGAAGAATTAGTTGATTTATATAATAGAATGGTATTATTTCAAATAGATATAGAAAAAAATGGCGGGATGCGAGCATATGAAAAATCAGCAATTACATGGCTGAAGTCTGAACTAGAGCTACTGTATGAAGTGTATCAATTTTGTCAACGTCACGGTTTAAACATTTTAAATATTTCAAAATACGTAAGTAAAAAT
Organism: Bacillus sp. D48C; assembly: GCF_053345735.1. Lineage (NCBI taxonomy): Bacteria > Bacillati > Bacillota > Bacilli > Caryophanales > Bacillaceae > Bacillus > Bacillus sp. D48C. The sequence goes on along the minus strand of NZ_JBKFAQ010000016.1, from coordinate 2,297 downwards.
GAACTAAATCTTTTTCCAAAAACAGAAAGTCAATTGCAAAATACGTATTATAAATTAAAAAAACGTGAAATATCGTTTGAAAATATTGAAAAACAAAAACCAGGACGAAAGCGAAAATATATACCAGTAAAAGAGACAATCGTTGCAAGAAAACAAGAAAACGAGTACGAATTAAAAGAAGAAATCCAGCATAAAGAGGATGAAAAAAATCTTGTAACAGTTATATCTGGTATTGTTGATAACTTTGAAACAATTAATCAATGTAGTGAAAGGAAAGAAGACGAACTACATCAGTTTATGGAAGGTATTTATAAGCTTTCTAGCATGGCAGCAGGGCGTTCTAGAGAGGCGAAGAATACACGTAGCTTAGAAGGTGAATTGCAGTCGTTACAACTAGAAAATGAAAGGTTAAAACGAGAAAAAGAAGAGCTTGTGCAAGATATTAAAGGCATGACGCAGCTTTTAATTCATTTCATTACAAGTTCTGATATTGATCAAATTCGTAAATTACCAACTTTCGTACAAGATTGTAAAATGGAATTACATAAACTAGGGCTATATAATGCACAAGACGGAAAAATGAAAATAATGGTTGACCGTAGCGGACAAGTTATGACGGTAACACAGTAATAAAATTTGGGTACAAAACAAAAGGGAGATACATAGTTTATATGTATTTCCCTTTTGTTTTGTGTGGAATCGTTCCGTAAAAGGAAAAGGTGTTTTATAAAAATATGTTTAGTGTAACTCGAATTAATAATTTGAATTTTAAATAACGATAAAGAAATAAGAAAAGAGTATGTTCTTCATAATCTAAAAAACATGTATCCTAAAGTTATCATTCATAACAATCCATATAAAGATTCTTCTACGTCTACAAATCTAGAGCGATTATCGGAACTGTTTAACAGGATTAAAGAAAAGGAAGGATTATGTGTATCCGGCTTTTTCTTTTTTATGAGGCTATTTAAATAGTTTTAAAGATTATAATTTAGTGCAAATTTAATTGAAAGTTTAAGCTTTTAAAAATCGCTCATCTCTTGCACCATATTCGCATTTTTATTTGGAAAGTCACATTTGAAAAGTCTACATGGTGGTTATTTAAATTTCTGCTGTCGAAGCTATTCAAATGATATTTAATTTTCAATATTTATTAGTAGATTGTGTTACTTTCGTTAAATATTTCATGTCACTCATTCTATATTACGTAATATTAAGAGATATAACAAGTTTTAAAAAAATTCACTAGCATATTTTTAAAAAAAGTACGATAATATAATCTGTTAATATAAAAATATCCTTTAATAGGGATATTAAATTATAAGGAATAAAATAATAGAAAAATAATCTTTGGGAGGATTATGAGAATGAAAAGTAAAAATTCGAAGTTTTTAGCAAGCGTTTGTGTAAGTTCAGCATTACTAGTCTCAGCTACATATCCATCAATTACTGCTGTTGCAGCTGAGGTTACATCAGCAAAAACAGCAGCACTTTCGGTAGAAAAGGCGAATATTATAAATAATAAAAAAGGTGAAACTGACACAATTACAGTGTCAGAATTGAAAAAAGGCGACATTGTGAGAGTGTACGAAGCATCTAAAGGTGGAGAAGCGATTGCGACATCAGAAGCAGTAGCAGAAGGTAAAGTAGAAGTTACAATTACAAAAAAAGATTTACTAAAAGCAACAGGTGGCACAGTGTACGTAAGTGTACAAAGTGAAAGTGAATTAGAAAGTACACGTACAGCGATGAAATATGAATCGGAAGTAACAGTGGCACCAGCGGTGGATACAGTAAAAGTAGCGAACAATAAAGCTGGAGATGCGGATACAATTACAGTGAGTGAGTTGGCTCCAGGAGATATTGTAAAAATATATGATGCATCAACAGGAGGAAACTTGAAAGCAACTTCAGCTGCTGTGGCCGAGGGCAAAAAAGAAGCAACAATCACAGGAAAAGATTTACTAGTATCAACAGGTGGCACCGTATACGTAACAGTAACGAAACCGAATAAAGATGAGAGTAAGAGAGTCACAGTGAAGTATGAAGCGGAGCCAACAACAGTGGCACCGGCAGTAGAAAAAATCACAGTGTCAAATAATAAAGTTGGAAATGCAGATGCAATTACAGTGTCAAAATTGAAAAAAGGTGACATTGTCCGTGTATATGAAGCATCAAAAGGTGGAGCAGCCATCGCGGCCTCAGAAGCAGTAGCGGAAGGAAAAACAGAAGCAACAATTTTAGGGAAAGACCTTTTAAAAGTAACAGGTGGCACAGTATATGTAAGTGTACAAAGT